>NZ_JBJZOM010000008.1:0-237875 GCF_047200695.1 Streptomyces callyspongiae | reverse complement strand
GAGTCCCGCTCGACCGCGCCGCGGACCGTCGAGCTCGGCCCCACGGCGGCAAAGCTCATCGCCCTCGCGGCCGAGGTCATCGGCATTCCGGACGTCGACCCCTACGGCGACTTCTTCACACTCGGCGGCGACTCGATCATGGGCGTGCAACTGGTCTCCCGCGCCGCAGCCGAGGGCATGGAGATCATGGCGGCCGACCTCTTCCGGCACCGCACGGTGGCCGAACTCGCCGCCGTCATCGACGAGCGGAACGAGGGCGAGGAAGTGTCCACCACGGGCCTGCTGCCCCTCGCCCCCTTCCAGCGCGAGCTGTTCGCCCGTTCGGCACCCGCGTTGCCCACCGCAGTCCAGCAGTTCGCGCTGCCCGTCGACGCCGGTTTCTCGCCCGAGGCCGCCGCGCAGGCTCTCGCACTGCTGCTCCGCCGGCACCCGGGACTGCGCATGCGTTTCGCCGAGGGCGACGACGGCTGGGGCCAGCGCGACGCCGACTGGTCCGAGGAGGCCCTCACCGAGGCCGCCTACGTGCCGCTGATCGACCTCTCCGCACTTCCGGAGGATCGCAGGGAGAGCGCCGTCGCGCAGATGACGGACGAGATACGGGACGAGTTCGACCCCACGACCGGCCCGCTGGTGAAGGTCGCACTGTTCGATCTCGGTGAGGGGACGCGGCAACTCGTCTGGCTGTCCCACCTGCTGGTGGCCGACCTGCGGTCGCTGCAACTGCTGCTCACCGATTTCGCGGCCGCCGCGGAGCAGTTCCGGGACGGGGACCGCGCCGATCTGCTGCCGCCGACCCGCCCGTTCCCGCGCTGGGTCGAGCCGGCCGCACGGCACACCGTGGAGGAGACGAACGGCGAGGCCGGGACACCGCTGCCGCTCGGTGCCGGGGACGGTCCCGTGCAACGCTTCTCCACCGTGCTCGAGGCCGCCGAGGCCGACCGGCTGCTTGCCGGCGCGGCAGCCGCCTACCGGCTCACCCCCCGTGAGGTCGCCATCGCCGCCGTCGCCCGGGCCGCTCTGACCTCCGGGGGCGACGCGGACGTGCGGCTCGACGTCGAGGACGACGCCCGCGGCCTGGGCCTGGGCGACATCGACGTGAGCGAGAGCGTGGGACCGTTCGGGAGGACGCTGCCACTGGTTCTCGACCGTTCCGGCACCGAGGACACGGCCGCGTTGCTCACCTCCGCGAAGGACGCGCTGCGGGCCGCCTGCGGCCGCGAGGACACCACAGTCCCGACGACCGCTTCCCCGCCGCAGCTGCTGCTGCGCGACTTGGACGCGCTTGCCGAACTCCCCCGTCTGGGCTATCCCTTCATCCCCGACGGGCCGGTGGCACCACCCGCCTGGGACCCGGGCGCGGCGCCCGGAAGCCCCCTGGTCGTCACCACGTACAAGCTGGCCGGTCGCTGGCACATCGACTGGCTCGCCCGCGGTAACGAGGCCCACGCGCTGGCGGAACGGCTCTCCGGCCACGTCACCGAGGCCCTCGAAGCCATCGCCGTGCACTGCGACTCCGACGGGGCCGGCGGTGTCAGCCCCAGCGACTTCCCCCTGGCCGATCTCGACCCGGCGGCCCTGGCCGCTCTGACGGCCTCCCTCAAAGGCGACCCGCCCGGCGGCGGAGCCGACCCGACCGACGGCACGAGCACCGAGGTGATCCGATGAGGCTCGACGGCATCGAGGACGTCTACGAACTGT
Source organism: Streptomyces callyspongiae (assembly GCF_047200695.1). Taxonomy (NCBI): domain Bacteria; kingdom Bacillati; phylum Actinomycetota; class Actinomycetes; order Kitasatosporales; family Streptomycetaceae; genus Streptomyces; species Streptomyces callyspongiae. Next base: position 236,177 of record NZ_JBJZOM010000008.1, on the reverse strand, counting down.
CCTCCATTCAGGAAGGTCTGCTCTTCCACAACCTGTACTCGCCGGGCGCCGGCGTCTACCTGGAGCAGATCACTCTCACTCTCAACGGCGACCTGGACGTGGACGCGTTCCGGCGTTCCTGGCAGACCATCGTCGACCGCCACCCCATCCTGCGCACCAGTTTCCACTGGGAGGGCGTGGGCAAGGCACTCCAGGTCGTGCACCAGCAGGTGCCGCTCGACCTGCCCGAGCTCGACTGGCGCGATGCCGGCGAGGAGGAACAGGAGGCGCGTTACGAGCAGTTCGCGCTCGAGGACCGCATGCGCGGATTCGCCTTCGACGAGGCGCCCCTCATGCGGACCGCGTTGCTGCGCACCGCCGACGACACCTGGCGGTTCTTCTGGAGCTTCTCCCACCTCCTCCTCGACGGCTGGTCCTTCGGCCTGTGCTTCTACGAGCTCACCCAGCTGTACAACGCGCTCGCCAAGGGCGAGGAGCCCCAGCTCGAGCCCGTCAAGCGCTACCGCGACTACGTCGCCTGGTGGAAGCGGCGCGACACCGAGGCTGCCGAGAAGTTCTGGGCAACCCACCTCGCCGACTTCGAGGCCCCCGAACGAGCGCTGGAACTCGGTTCGATCGACCGCCGCCCGCCCGGCCCCGGCGAGCCCAGCCACGGCATGCTGCCCGACCGCGACCTGGTCGCACTGGTCCCGCGGCTCGGCGAGGTCGCACGGGAGCACGGCATCACTGTCAACACCATCTGCCAGGGCGCATGGATGCTGCTGCTCAGCCGGTACCTCGGCCGGGACGACGTCATCGCCGGCTCCACCGGCACGCAGCGCCCGGCCGGCCTGCCCGGCGCCGAACAGATCATGGGCCCGATGCTCGCCACGATGCCGGTGCGTGCCCGCATCGACCACGACGCCGAGCTGATCCCGTGGCTGCGGGGGCTGCAGCAGGAGATGGCCGACGCCCGGGAGAACGCCGACATTCCGCTGCCCGAACTCCGCCGCATCGCGGAACTTCCCGGCGGGGCACCGCTCTTCGACATGGACCTCGCGTACGAGAACGTACCGGTGCCGGACATGACCCTGCACCGGTTGGAGATCGGCGAGTCCACCTACGACGGGCGGCCGCATTTCCCCATCACCATGATCATCATGCCGGGCGACCGGCTGCCGGTGCCGCGACTCGTCTACGACCGAACCCGGTTCCCCGACAAGGCCGCCGAGCGGCTCATCGAACACTTCTACACCGTGCTCACCGCCGTCATCGACGATCCCCACCGGCGGCTCGGCGAGATACCCGTGCTGCCCGAGAACGAGCGGGCGCAGCTGAAGGAGTGGACGGTCACCGAGCCGCAGCCCGTGCCCGGCTGCCTGCACGACCTCTTCGCCGAACAGGCCCGTGCCCGTCCCGGCGCCGTCGCGGCGGTCTGCGGTGCGCAGCGGCTGACGTACGCGGAACTGGACCGGCGGGCCAACCAGGTCGCGCACCGGCTCCGGGAGATGGGCGCCGGCCCGGACGCCCGGGTCGGCCTGGCCATGGAACGCTCGACCGACATGCTGGTCGCCGTACTCGGCGTCCTCAAGAGCGGGGCGGCCTACGTGCCCCTCGACCTCACCCACCCCGCCGAACGCACCGGCTGGACGCTCCGTGACGCCGACGTCTGCGCGCTCGTCACCCATGCCGAGGGCCGGGACCGCGCCCCGGATTTCCAGGGACCGGTGCTCGACCTCGACGCCGACGCCGACAGTGTCGACGCGCAGGACACCACTGCCCCGGAGCACGGTGCGTCCCCGGACTCCACGGCCTACGTCATCTACACCTCCGGCTCCACCGGCCGCCCGAAGGGTGTGGTCGTCACCCACCGCAACGTGGTCCGTCTGGTGACCGGATCCGGCACGCGCTTCGACTTCCGCGACGACGACGTGTGGAGCATGTTCCACTCCTACGCCTTCGACGTCTCGGTGTTCGAGACCTGGGGGGCCTTCCTCAACGGCGCCCGCCTCGTCGTGGTCCCCCGCGACACGGCGCGCTCCCCCGAGGACCTGCACGCCCTGCTCCGCGCGGAGGGCGTCACCGTGTTCAGCCAGACCCCGTCCGCCTTCAAGCAGTTCATGACGGTCGCACTCGGTGCCGACCCCGCCGACCCCGGGCTCCCGCTGCGCTACGTCGTCTTCGCCGGCGAGTACCTGGACATGCCCTCCCTCACCCCGTGGATCGAGCGGTACGGCGACGATGCCCCGCAGCTGATCAACATGTACGGCATCACCGAGGTGACCGTGCACTGCACCTTCCACCGGGTCACCGCGGAATCCATCGCCAGTGGGGTGCGCAGCAACATCGGCCGTCCGCTGCCGGACGTGCGCATCCACGTCCTGGACCAGCACGGCCGGCCCGCTCCCATCGGCGTCGGCGGAGAGATGTACGTCGGCGGTCCCGCTGTGGCCCGCCACTACCAGAACCTGCCCGAGGCGACGGCGGAGCGCTTCCTGCCCGACCCCCACGACGACCACCCCGATGCCCGCCTCTACCGCTCCGGCGACCTCGCCCGCTACCTGGAGAACGGCGAACTGGAGTTCCTGGGGCGTGCCGACCACCAGGTCAAGATCCGTGGCTTCCGTGTCGAGCCCGGGGAGATCGAGGCAGTGCTGCGCGGTCACCGGGACGTGACCGACATCGTGGTGCTGGCCCGCGAGGACACTCCCGGAGACCAGCGTCTCGTCGCCTACGCCGTCGCTGCCGAGCGCGACGGGCTCGCCGGTGAACTGCAGGACCTGGCCCGCCGTCATCTGCCCGAGCACATGGTGCCCTCGGCCGTCGTGCGCCTGGACGCGCTGCCGCTCACCGCCAACGGCAAGACCGACCGCGCCGCGCTGCCCTCTCCCGAAGGCGCCCGGCCCACCCTCGAGGCCGAGTACACCGCGCCGCGCACCGCCGTCGAGGAGAAGGCGGCCCAGGTGTGGGCGGAAGTCCTCGGTGTGGACCGGGTCGGCGTGCACGACGACTTCTTCGCCCTCGGCGGCCACTCGCTGCTCGCCACCCGTGTCGCGTTCAGCCTGTCCGCCGCGCTCGACGTCGAGGTGCCGGTCCGCACGGTGTTCGACCGGCCCACCGTCGCCGCCCTGGCAGCCTCGCTGGACGTGCCCGACAGCACGTCCGAGGACACCGCCGCCGCGCCCATTGCCCGGCGTGCCCGGGTCCGCCGCGGCGCCGAGGGAGGTGATCGGGCATGACCCAGGAGGAGACGTCCACCGCTGCGGCCCAGGCGCCCGGTGACGACGCCTTCGTGCTGCCCGCGACCTTCGGCCAGCGTCGGCTCTGGCTCCTCCAGGAACTCGAACCCGGCAGCGGGGCCGCCTACGTCGAGCACGTCGCGGTGCGCATGCGCGGCCCGCTGGACGGCGACGCCCTCCAGGCCGCGCTCGACCGGCTCGTCGAACGGCACGAGTCTCTGCGCACCGCCCTGACCCTCGTCGGCGAGGACCCGGTGCAGGCCGTGGCACCGCACCTGACCGTGCCGCTCACCCGCATCGACCTCACCGCCGAACCGGACCGGCTCGACGACGCCCTGCGCGACCACGTCGGCAAGCCCTTCGACCTCGCGCAGGCGCCGCTCTTCCGTGTCGCGCTGATCCGGCTCCGGGAGGACGACCACGCTTTCGTCGCAGCCTTCCACCACGCCGTGTACGACCAGTGGTCCGGCAGCGTGTTCATGCGGGAGCTGCTGACCTGCTACCGGGCCCAGCTCGACGGGACCCCCGTGGAGCTGCCGGAACTACCCATCCAGTACGGCGACTTCGCGGCCTGGCAGGAGGAACGGGCCGACAGCGCGCAGCAACGCGCCGAACTCGACCACTGGGCACGGCGCCTGTGGAACCTGCCCGTGCTGCACCTTCCCACCGATCACCCCCGTCCCTCCGTCCAGGCGCACCGGGGAGCCACCGTCACCGGCGAACTCCCCGCCGATCTGGTGCGGGCACTGGAGGAACTCGGCCGGGCCGCGGGCACCACACCGTTCATGACCTGTCTGGCCGCGTTCACCGCGGTGCTGCACGGCTGGACCGGGCAGGACGACATCGCGGTGGGCACCCCCGTGGCCGGCCGCGACCGGGCCGAGGTGCAGAACCTCATCGGCTTCTTCGTGAACAACCTGGTGCTGCGCACCGACCTCTCCGGCGACCCGAGCTTCACGCGGCTGCTGGAACGAGTGCGCGGCACCTGCCTGGAAGCGTACCGCCACGCCGAGGTGCCCTTCGAGCGGATCGTGGAACGGCTGGCGCCCGAACGGGACCTGTCGCGCAGCCCGCTGTTCCAGATCATGTTCGTCTTCGGCAACGTTCCGATGCCGACGACCGAGATCGGGGACCTGCGCATGGAGATGCTGCGCACCGACCCCGGTACCGCCAAGTTCGACCTGTTCTTCGCCCTCGTCCCGTACGGCGACGGCATGCGGGCCGTTCTCGAGTACGACACCGCACTGTTCGAGCCGTCCACCGCGCAGCGGCTGCTGGACCACTTCCGGCGGCTGCTCGCCGCCGCCGTCGCCGACCCCGACCGTCGCCTCACGCACCTGCCGCTCTCCTCGGCCGCCGAGGAACGACGTCTGGACGAGTGGGGCACCGGGCCGCGCCGTCCCCTGCCGGATCGGCCCCTGCCCCGGTGGTTCCCGGAGCGGGCCGGTGCCCATCCCGAGCGCACCGCCGTCGGCTGCGACCGCGAACGCCTCACCTACGGCGAGCTGGCCGATCGCTCCGCCCGGCTGGCCCGGTACCTCGAGGGCCGCGGTATCGGCCCCGGTTCCCGGGTCGCCGTCGCCCTGCCGCGCGACAGCGGGATGCCGGTCGCTCTCCTCGGGGTCCTCCGGGCCGGGGCCGCCTACGTGCCGATCGACCCCGAGCACCCCGCCGAACGCAACAGGTTCGTCCTCGACGACGCCTCGGCCTCCGCCCTCGTCACCACCGCCGACCTGGCCGAGCGGCTTCCGGCACCGGACCTCCCGGCCGTGCTGCTCGACCGGGACGCCGACGCCGTCGCCGCCTGCCCCGCCACGGCTCCGGACGCGGCGGGCCAGGACGACCCGGCCTACGTCATCTACACCTCCGGATCCACCGGACGCCCGAAGGGCGTCGTCGTGCCGCACCGTGCCTTGGCCAACCTGCTCGCCGCCATGGCCGAGAAGCCCGGCTGCGGCGAGCATGACGTGCTGGCGTCCGTGACCACGCTCTCCTTCGACATCGCCGCTCTCGAACTGTTCCTCCCGCTGGTCACCGGAGGCCGCGTCGAGATCGTCCCTTCCGACGAGGCTGCCGACGGCGAACGGCTCGCCGCCCGGCTGCGCCGGTGCGACGCCACCGTCCTGCAGGCCACGCCGACCACCTGGCGGCTGCTGCTGGACGCCGGCTGGCACCCCGGCGGGCGCCCGTTCACCGCCCTGTGCGGCGGCGAGGCCATGCCCACCGATCTCGCGCACGCCCTCGCGGCGACGGGTGCGGCCACCTGGAACATGTACGGGCCCACCGAGACCACCGTCTGGTCCGCGGCCCACCCGGTCCGCGGCGACGAGTCGACCGTGCCGCTCGGGCATCCCGTCGCCAACACCGAACTGCGGGTGACCCGACCCGACGGGCGGCGCTGCCCCGTCGGCGTCCCCGGCGAACTGTGGATCGCCGGCGAGGGACTGGCGGACGGCTACCTGAACCGTCCCGAACTCACCGCGGAACGGTTCGTCCCCCACCCGGACACGCCCGACGACCCCGACCGGCGCGCCTACCGCACCGGTGACCTCGCCCGCTACCGCGCCGACGGCACCCTGGAGTTCCTCGGCCGCACCGACCACCAGGTCAAGGTGCGCGGCGTCCGCATGGAACTCGGAGAGATCGAGGCCGCCCTCGCCGCCCACCCCGACGTGCGGGAAGCCGTCGCAGCCGTGCGCGAGGACACCACCTCCGGGGCCGGCCCGGAAGGTGCCACGGGCGACCTCCGGCTCGTCGGCTACCTGGTGCCCGAACCCGGCGCGGCGGACCTCGACGACCTGCCCCAGCGCGTGCACGCCCACGCCGTCGCCGAGCTGCCCGCCCCGATGGTGCCGGCCGCCTACGCGGTGCTGGATGCCCTGCCCCTCACCCCCAACCGCAAGGTCGACCGCAACCGGCTGCCCGCGCCGGAGACGACCGGCACCCGCCGCAGGGCGCACCTCGCGCCGCGCACCGACGCCGAACGCGCGATCGCCCGCGTCTGGTCCGAGGTCCTGGGCGTCGACGACATCGGTGTGCACGACGACTTCTTCGCGCTCGGCGGCCACTCCCTGCTCGCTGCCCGCGCCGCCGCCCGCCTGCGCAACCGCCTGGGGATCGACCTGCCGGTACGCGCGCTCTTCCAGAAGCCCGTGCTCGGCGAGCTCGCCGGCGCCCTCCCCCGTCCCGGTGACGACACCCGGCAGCTCACCCCCGTACCCCGTCTCCCCGAAACGGACGGTCCGCACGCCGGTTGCGTGCTGCTGCCCGCCTCCTTCCAGCAGCGCCGGGTCTGGTTCCTGCAGCAACTCGATCCCGACAGCGCCGGAGCGTACGTGCTCCACGGAGCACAGCGGCTGCGCGGCCCGCTGGACACCGGGGCGCTGCGCCGCGCTGCCGCCCTGCTGACCGAGCGGCACGAAACGCTGCGCACCTCCTTCACCGTCACGGACGACGAGCCGTTCCAGGTCGTCCACCCCACCGAGGCCGCTCCCGGGATGCTGCGCCTGGTCGACCTCACCGACGAGCCGGACGCCCTCGACGACCGACTCCGACAGGGCGCCACCAGCCCGTTCGACCTGGCCCGCCCGCCCCTGGCCCGCCTCACGGTGCTGCGGCTCGGCCCGGAGGAGCACGTACTCCAGCTCGTCCTGCACCACGCCATCGCCGACCGTCTGACCATCGACGTCCTCACCCGCGAGCTCGCTGCCGCCTACACCGCCGAGCAGGCCGGTGCGGCACCACAGCTCCCCGAACTCGCCGTCCAGTACGGCGACTACGCGGCCTCGCAGCAGGAGTGGCTCGACGGTCCGGAACCGGCGACGCAGATCGCCCACTGGCGTGAGCGCCTCGACGGGCTGCCCGTCCTGGACCTGCCCACCGACATGCCGCGTCCGGCCGCTCCCACGTACCGGGGCGCCACCCGCACGGCGGACCTGCCGCCCGAGCTGATGCGCCGCCTGGAGGAGCTCGCCGCCCGGCACGACGCCACGCTCTTCATGGTGCTGCTCGCCGGCTACGCCCTGCTGCTGTCGCGGTGGAGCGGGCAGGACGATTTCGCCATCGGTTCACCCATCGACAGCCGCAACCGTCCGGAGCTGGAGGGCCTGGTCGGGTATCTCACCAACAACCTGGTGCTCCGAGCGGACCTGGCCGAAGAGCCCTCCGTCGGCGAACTGATCCGCAGGGTCCGCGAGACCTGCCTCGACGCGTACGCGCACGGCGACGTGCCGTTCGAGAAGCTCGTCGAGGAACTCCGGCCCGAGCGCGACCTGACACGCAGCCCGCTGTTCCAGGCCATGTTCATCGCCGTCCACCTCGGGGCGCCCGGCATGGACCTCCCCGGCCTGGACAGCACACCGCTGACACCCGCAGCCGAGTCCGCCAAGTACGAGTTGACGTTCACCGTCTTCCCGCACGGCGACGGGCAGCGCGTCGTCGCCGAGTACCGCAGCGACCTCTTCCACGCCGCGACCGTCGGCCGCATGCTCGCCCAGTACGCCACGGTGCTGGAGCAATTGGCCGACGACGACGCGCGCCCAGTCGCCCGGATCGACGCGCTGCCCGCCGACGAGCACGCGCAGCTGGAGCGCTGGGGATTCGGACCGGCCCTCGACATCCCCGGAACCACCGTGGACGGCCTGCTGCGGCCCGGCTTCACCCGGTACGCCGACCGTGTCGCGGTCAGCCGGGGCGGTGAACGCCTCACCTATGCCGAACTCGACCGGCGCGCCAACCGGCTGGCGCACCGGCTGCGGGCCGAGGGCGCCGGCCGCGGCACGCTCGTCGCGCTGTTCATGGAGCGCTGCCCCGACATGATGGTCGCGCTGCTCGGCACGCTCCGCGCCGGAGCCGCGTACGTGCCGATGGAGGTCAACTTCCCCGAGGAGCGCCTGCGGTACCTCCTGGAGGACTCCGGGGCGGTCGCCGTCCTCACCCAGGACCACCTCGCCGGGGCGCTGCCGAAGACCACCGCGCGCGTACTGCGACTGGACGCCGACCGCGCCGAGATCGACGAGCAGCCCGCCACGGCACCGGAGCCCGCAACCGGCCCGGACGATCTCGCCTACGTCATCTACACCTCCGGATCCACCGGACGGCCCAAGGGCGTCGCGCTGCCCCACCGGCCCGTCGTCAACTTTCTGCTGTCCATGCGCGAGGAACCCGGCATGGACGCGGCGGACGTCGTGGCGGCAGCCAACACGGTGTCCTGCGACATGCCGGTCCTGGACCTCTACCTGCCGCTGCTGTGCGGCGCCCGCATCGAGATGGTCCCGCTGGACGAGGTGACCGACGGCGAGCGGCTTTCCGCAGCCCTCGCCGCTGCCGGCGTCACCTACCTCCAGGGCACCCCGACCACGTGGCGGGTGCTTCAGGAGGTCGGCTGGACACCGCCCTCCGGACTCGTCGCACTGGCCGGGGCCGAGAAGGTGCCCGCCGACATGGCGCACTGGCTCGCCGGGCACGGCGCGACCGTGTGGCACATGTACGGGCCCACCGAGACGACGGTCTGGTCCACGGTCCACCGGGTCGCACCCGAGGACGACCCGCTGCCGCTCGGGCATCCTGTCGCCAACACCGAACTGCTCGTCCTCGACCCCGGCCGGCGCCGCACCCCGATCGGTGTGCCCGGCGAACTGTTCATCGGCGGCGACGGACTGGCCCGCGGCTACCTGCAGCGCCCCGGGATGACCGAGGAACGCTTCGTCCCCGACCCCCGCGACCCGCAGCAGCGGCTGTACCGCACGGGCGACCTGGTCCGCTACCGGCCCGACGGCGCCCTGGAGTTCCTCGGCCGCACCGACTTCCAGGTGAAGCTGCGCGGCTTCCGCATCGAACTCGGCGAGATCGAAGCGGTGCTGCGCGCCCACCCCGCCGTCCGCGACGCCGTCGCCACCGTCCGCGAGGACACCGCGGGCGACCCGCGGCTGGTCGGGTACGTGGTGCTCGCCGAGCCGCGTGAGCAGGAAGGACTCGTCGAGGAACTGCACGCCGAGGCACGGGCCGTGCTGCCCGCCCACATGGTGCCCAGTGCGATGGTCGTCCTCGACGAGCTGCCCCTCACCCTGAACCGCAACAAGGTCGACCGTGCCAAGCTGCCCGCTCCAGAGGGGCGGCAGCGAGCAGGCCAGGGCGACTTCACCGCTCCCTCCGACCCGGGCCAGCGGCGCGTCGCCGACGTGTGGTCCGAGGTACTGGGCGTCGAGGAAGTCGGCGTGCACGACGATTTCTTCGCACTCGGGGGCCACTCCCTGCTCGCCACCCGGCTGGTGGCGGCGCTGCGCACCGCCACCGGCGTTCCCTTCGCCGTCCGCGACGTCTTCGAACGGCCCACCGTCGCCGGTCAGGCCGCTCTCCTGGAACAGGAGGGGGACCGCACCGGACCCCCTCCCATCGCGCCCCGCGGCACCGGTGGCGACGGCCCCTACGAGACAGTGCCGGCGTCCGCGCAGCAGCGCCGCGTGTGGTTCCTGGACCGCCTCTCCCCGCAGAGCGCCGGCGCCTACCTGATGCCCGGGGCCCTCCGCCTGCGCGGGGCCCTGGACACCGACGCGCTGCAGCGCGCGGTGGACACCGTGGTCGCGCGCCACGAGGCGCTCCGCACCTCCCTGGGCACCGAACGGGGTGAGCCCGTGCAGCACATCGCCCGCAGTGCCGCGCTTCCGGTCGAGCACGTCGACCTCACCGGAACGCCTCGGCAGGAGCGCGAGGAACGCCTGCACGACCTGCTGGCGGACGAGGCGAACCGGCCGCTCGACCTCTCCGTGGCACCCCTGGTCCGCATCACCCTGGCCCGGCTCGGCGACGACGACCACGTCCTCGCGGTCGTCTCCCACCACGCGATATCCGACCGGTTGTCCACCGAGATCATGGTCACCGAACTCACCCGGGCGTACGAGGCGTTCGTCGGGGGCGAAGTTCCGGACCTGCCGGCGGTGCCCGCCCAGTACGGCGACTACGCGCTGTGGCAGCGGCAGCACCTGGCCGGCGACCGGCTCGACGCCGAGGTGGCCCACTGGCGGGACCGCCTTGCGGGCGTCCCCGTCCTCGATCTGCCCACCGACGCGCCACGGCCCGCGAGCCAGACCCACACCGGCGCCGTCCGGTCCGTCGCACTGCCGCGGGCCACGGTGACGGACCTGGAGCGACTGGCGTCCGGCGAGGGGGGCACCCTGTTCATGGGGCTGCTCGCCGCCTTCACCGGCCTCCTGCACCGGCTCTCCGGCCAGGACGATCTGGCGGTCGGTACCCCGCACTCGGGCCGGGGGCACCCGCAACTGGGCGAAGCTGTCGGCTATTTCGCCAACACGCTCGCGCTGCGCTCGGATGCCGCCGGCGATCCGGCGTTCCGCGCCCTGATCGGACGGTTGCGCGAACGCTGCCTCGATGCCTACGAGCACGCCGAGGTGCCGTTCGAACGGCTGGTGGAGGAGCTCAGGCCGGAGCGGGATCTCTCCCGCAGCCCCCTGTTCCAGGTGCTGTTCATTCTGATGCCGCTGCCGGCCCCGACCCTGGACCTGCCCGGAGTGCGTGCAGAGCAGATGGAACTCCAGGGCAGCGGCGCGAAGTTCGACCTCACCCTCATCGTGCAGCCGGGAGCCGGGGACGACGACTGGCGACTGCACCTGGAATACAACAGCGACCTGTTCACCGCGGCCACCGCCGACCGGCTGCTCCAGCGGCTCCTCACCGTGATCCGCGCGGCCCTCGCCGCCCCGGACGCGCCGTTGTCCGAACTGCCCCTGCTCCCGGAGGAGGAGACCACCGCCCTCCGGCAGTGGGGAAGCGGCGCACCCTCCGCAGCGCTCCCGGACACCTGCGTACCGCAGCTGTTCGAGGCACAGGCAGCCCGGAGCCCGGGCCGCCTCGCCGTCCGATGCGGCGAAACGTCCCTCGGCTACGGCGAACTCGACGCCCGCGCCAACCACCTTGCGCACCGGTTGCGCGAACAGGGCGTGGGTCCCGGCACGCTGGTCGGGCTGTTCACCGAGCGGTCCACGGAGACCTTCGTCGGCCTGCTCGCCGTGCTCAAGGCCGGTGGTGCCTACGTGCCCGTCGAGCCGGCCCATCCGGCCGGCCGGGTCCGCGCCGTCCTCGATGCGTCGCGCGTCCGGCTGGTCCTTGTGACCGAGGAGACCGCCGCCCGGCTGCCCCGCTGCGACGCGCGGACACTGCTCATCGACGACAGGGTCGGGGAGCAGTCCGGCCATGCACCCGAGCCGGTCGCGGAACCGGACGACCTCGCGTACGTCCTGCACACTTCCGGCTCCACCGGCCGGCCCAAGGGCGTGGAGATCACGCACGGTGCTCTCTCCCACCTGCTCTCGGCCCTGACGGGACTGGGGTGGATCGACGAACACGCCCTGATGGCCGCTCCCACGACCCCCGCGTTCGACCTGTCCGTGCCCGACCTGTTCCTGCCGCTGGTCACCGGAGCCGGCATCGAGATCGTCCCGACCCGGGAGACCGGGGACGGTCCGGCCCTGGCCCGCAGGCTGCTGGACCGCGGCGTGACCGCGATGCAGGCCACGCCCACCACCTGGCAGCTGCTGCTGGACGCCGGCTGGGCACCCGGCGGCCCGTTCACCGCCGTCTGCGGCGGCGAACCGGTACCCGCCGATCTGGCGCGGCGGCTGCTGCGGGCCGGAGCGACCGTCTGGCACATGTACGGCCCCACCGAGGCCACCGTGTGGTCCACCGCGTACCGCGTGACCGGGGAGGAGACCAGACTGCCGCTGGGCGCGCCGCTGCCGGGCACCCGGCTGCGGGTGGCCGACAGCGAGGGCCGTACCAGCCCGGTGGGCGTGCCGGGCGAACTGTGGCTCGGCGGCGGCCAGCTGGCCCGCGGCTACCTCGACAGTCCCCGCCTGACCGCCGAACGGTTCGTGGCGCACGACGGGCAGCGCTGGTACCGCACCGGCGACGTGGTGCGCCATCGTGCGGACGGTGCACTGGAGTTCGTGGGGCGCGACGACTCGCAGGTCAAACTGCGCGGCTTCCGTGTCGAGCTCGGCGAGATCGAAGCCGTTCTCGGCGACCACCCGCAGGTCGCCCAGGCCGTCGCCGTCGTCCGCGAGACCCCTCTCCCCGGTCCGGCCGGCGGGGGAGGCGCCGCCACCGGTGACAAGCGCCTGATCGCCTATCTGGTCCCTGCCGCACCGGGCGACCTGGACGATGGCGGGGTGCAGGTGCTGCGCGCCGCAGCCGACCGATTGCCGGCGCACATGCTGCCCACCCGCGCCGTGGTGCTCGACGCGCTCCCCCTCACCGCCCACCGCAAGGTCGACCGCGCCGCGCTGCCGGCACCCGCCGACGACACGGCGACCGTGCCCGGCGACGCGTACCAGGCGCCGCGCACTCCCTCCGAGCGACGGCTGGCCGACCTGTTCGCCGACGCCCTCGGCCTGGAACGCGTCGGGGCGCACGACGACTTCTTCGCGCTCGGCGGCCATTCCCTGCTCGCCGCACGCGCCCACGCGCGCATCGAGGAGGAATGGCCCGGCGCACCCGGCGTGCGCGCCCTCTTCGAGCATCCCACCGTGGCCGGTCTGGCCGCCCTCCTCGACACCACCGGCGGCACCCGGCAGCAGGCGGACCCGGCTGCCGACGCCGTACTGGACGAGGGCATCCGTCCACGGCCCGGTCCGGACCGCCCCGCACCGCCGCGCCACACGCTGCTCACCGGCGGCACCGGCTTCCTCGGCGGCCACGTCCTGGCCCGGCTCCTCGCACACGGCGGAACCGAGGTGCACTGCCTCGTCCGCGCCGCCGACCGCGATTCCGCCCGTGACCGGCTCGTCGCCCACCTCGTCGCCCTCGACGTGTGGGAACCCGCATGGGAGGGCCGGCTGCACGCTGTCCCCGGCGACCTCGCCGCACCCCGACTGGGCCTGCCGCCGGACGACTTCGCCGCACTGGCCGAACTCTCCGATCTCGTCGTCCATGTCGGGGCGGTGGTGAACTACGCACTGCCGTACGCCGATCTGCGGGACGCCAACGTCGACGGCACCCGCGAAATCATCCGGCTCGCCACCGAAGGGCGGCCCACACCGCTCCACCTGGTCTCCAGCCGCGCCGTCTTCGGCAGCGCCCGGGGCGGCCGCGCCCTGCGCGAGGACGACGTCCCCACGAGCCCGCCCTACGACGACAACGGCTACGCGCAGACCAAGTGGACTGCCGAGCAGTTGGCGAGGGAGGCCGCACGGCGCGGGCTGCCCGTCGCCGTTCACCGGCCGGGACGCGTCGGCGGCGACAGCCGCACCGGCGCCTGGCGCAGCGACGACGTCGCCGGCCACATGATGCGCGCCTGCGCCCTGGTCGGCATGGTGCCCGACACCGACCTCGCCACCGATCTGGTGCCCGTGGACCAACTCGCCGCCGCTATGGCCGCCCTGGCGCTGCGGCCGGACGCTCTCGGCGAGACCTTCCACTACGCGCCGCCCGCCAAGGCGCCGCTGCGGCTCCTGCTGGACGCCCTGCCCGCGGCGGGGCATCCCGCACGGCTCGTGTCGCCGCGGGAGTGGTTCGAGGCGGTGCGTGCACGTGCCGACGGCGCCCACGATCCCGGACTCGACCTCGTGGTGCGCGACTACGCGCCGCTCGCCGACGGGCGGGCGGGGGATTGGCGCGAGCCGGACTACGACCACTCCACCACGACCCGGCTGCTCGGCGGCGACACCGGCTTCACCGCCACCGACAGCGCCCTGCTCGCCCGCTATCTGCGGGCGATGGACATCACCTCGTAAGACGGAGGAGACGTGCCCACACCACCCAGCACCGACCGCCCGGTCCTGATCGCCGGGGCAGGCATCGGGGGCCTCACCGCAGCCCTCGCGCTCGCCCGGCGCGGCTTGCCGGTCGCCGTCTACGAGCGGCGCGAGGGCAAGGAGATCGTCATGGCCGGCAGCGGCCTGACCATCTGGAGCAACGCCACCACCGCGCTCGGCAGCCTCGGACTGACCGACGCCCTCCTCGCCGCGGGCGAGGAGGTGCGCGGCGGCAACAGCGTCAACGAGCACGAGCGCGTCATCTACACGATGCGCACGGCCCGCCACACCTGGCCCGGCAGCGTCCCCTCGGTCAGCATCAGCCGCGGCGACCTCGCCGACCTGCTGATGGGCGCCTGCGAGGAAGCCGGTGTGCCGCTGCACCTGGGGCGGCGCTGCGTCGGCTACGAGGACGGTGCGGACGGGGTGACGCTGAAGCTCGAGGACGGCGAAACCGTCCGGGGCAGCGTGCTCGTCGGCGCCGACGGCATCCGCTCGGCGATCCTGACGCAGCTGAACGGCGGACTGCCGGAACCCCTGTACACCGGTCGTTCCACCTACCGCGGCATCAGTCCGTCCTCGGAGGGGCTGGAACCCGGACTCGTCTACATGTTCCACCACGCCGGGACCAAGGTCGGCGGCGGAGCCTGGCACGTCGGCCGCGACCGGGCCGCGTGGACGCTGAGCTGCGCCACCCCGCCCGGAGGCCGGGACGAGGCCGGCACCCTGCACCGGCGTGCCACGGAGCTCGCCGCCCCGCTGCCCGGACTCCCCAGCCGTCTGGTGGCCGCGACGCCTCCCGAGGCCGTGATCCGGACGGACATCTTCTACCACGACTGGCGCGAGCACTGGGGCGAGGGCCGGGTCACCCTGCTCGGCGACGCCGCGCACGCCATGCCCACCGACCTCGGGCAGGGAGCCTGCCAGGCCATCGAGGACGGAGTGGTGCTCGCCGACGTGCTCGCCTCGCACGAGGATCCGGTCGCCGCGCTCCGTGCCTACGAGGACCGGCGCATCGCCCGTGTCCGTTGGGTGCGCGAGCAGGTCATGCGCATGGTGAAGCTGCCCCAGATCGAGAACCGCCTGGTCAAGTGGCTGGTCAACAAGCTGGTCGCACCGGTCGTGATCGCGTTCAAGCAGCGCGCCCTGTGGCGGGAACTCCAACGCCCGCCGCTGCCGGTGGAGGAGGCGCACGGATGACCGCCGAGGTGCCCCGTCCCCTGTCCTGGCTCACCCCGGACGAGGACGCCTGGCGGGCGGAAGTCGCCCGTTTCGCCGAGAAGGCGGTGGCCCCTCGCGCCGCCGCCATGGATGCCGAGGCCCGCTTCCCGGACGAACTGCTCACCGAACTTGCCGCGGCCGGCCTGCTCGGCGTGCAGGTGCCGGAGTCGTACGGCGGCCGCGGCGGCGGGCTGTTCCACGTCGTCCTGGCGATCGAGGAACTCGCGAAGGCCGATCCGGCCACGGCCGTCCTCGTCGACGTGCAGAACGCCCTGGTGACCCAGGCGCTCCTGAGCCACGGGACCGGGGACCAGAAGCGCGGCCACCTGCCCGTGCTGGCCGGTGGCACCGTCGGGGCCTTCGCGCTCTCCGAGGAGCACTCCGGCAGCGACGCCCTTGCCCTGGCCACCACCGCCACACCCGACGGGCAGGGCTACGTCCTCGACGGCACCAAACGCTGGATCACCAACGCCGCCGAGGCCGGACTGTTCCTGCTGCTCGCACGCGTACCGGACCGAGGGGTCACCGCCTTCCTCGTCGACCGCTCGGCGGAGGGGCTCACGGTCGGCGAACGCACCCCGAAGATGGGCATCCGGGCCACCTCCACCTGCGAGGTGCACCTCGAGGCCGTGCGGGTCTCCGCCCGTTCCGTCCTCGGCCGGCCCGGGCAGGGCGACGTCGTCGCCGTGAGCACGCTGGACATCGGCAAGCTCGGCATCGCCGCCCAACTGGTCGGCCTCGCCGACGGCGCGCTGTCCGCAGCCGTCGCCTACGCACAGGAGCGCGAGCAGTTCGGCCGTCCGATCGGCGCCTACCAGGGAGTCCGCTTCCCGCTGGCGGAGGCGGGCGCGGCGCTCGACGCCGCCCGCGTGCAGCTGTACAACGCGACGCGGCTCGCACAGCACGGCGCGGAGCACGCCGAACTGACGCGGGCCACCTCGACCGCCAAGTACCTGGCCTCCCAGTGCGCCGAGCGCACCGCCTCCCTCGCCGTCGAAGTGCTCGGCGGCAACGGCTTCGCCGTCCACGGAGGAGTGGAGAAGCTCTACCGCGACGCGAAGGTCGGCACCATCTACGAGGGAACCTCCAACATGCAGTTCCGGACCCTCTCCGCCCTGCTGCTCCGCGGCGTCGCCGAACACTCGGGAGACGCCGCGGCCACGGACCAGGACCTCAGGGGCGGCGCGGCGAGGACGGAGGCCGCACCGTGACACGGCCCTCCGCCCCGCACATACGCCCGCTGCGGCTGTTCTGCCTCCCCTACGCCGGCGGTTCCGCGGCTCGCATCTACCACGACTGGGCGCGCCTGCTCCCGGAGCACGTGGAGCTGTGGCCGCTGGAACTGCCGGGCCGCGGCAGCCGGATGGTCGAAACGCCCTGCTCCACCGTGGACGCCCTGGTCGACGACCTGGTGCACACCGCGCTCGGCGCGATCGACGGACCCTATGCCCTGTTCGGACACAGCCTGGGCGGACTGCTCGCCTTCGAACTCGCCCGGCGTCTGGAACACGCCCACCGGCGGCCGGCGGCCCACCTGCTGGTCTCCGCCTTCGAAGCCCCCGACCTGCCCACCGAACCCGACCGCGACCACCTGCTGCCGGACGACGAGTTCCGGCTCCGTCTCCACGAACTGGCGGGCACACCCAAGGAGGTCATCGACAACGACGACCTGATGGAACTGCTGATCCCGGTGCTGCGCGCCGACTTCACCGCGGTCAACACCTACCGGCTGGGTTCTCCGTGGCTCCGGCTGAACTGTCCGCTCACCGTTTTCGGCGGCCTCGACGACCCGGAAGCGCCTCCGCACACCCTGCGCGCCTGGCAGCACCGCTCCACCGGCCCGTTCCGGCTCCGCCTGCTGCCCGGCGACCACTTCTTCCTCCACACCGAACAGTCCCTGTTGATCGACGCGGTCCTCGACGCGCTCGACACCGCCGAAGCGGACGCCGGAGAGCGCCGCGAAAGGAAGGCCTGATGCGCCCCTGGCTGTACAACACCCTCTACCGGCTCGGCGTCGCCCCCTGGGACACCGGAGTACGTCCCCACCTGACCGAGTTGCTGGATTCCGGCCGGATCAAGCCCGAGGAGGGCCGCCGCAGGGTCCTCGACCTCGGCTGCGGCACCGGTTCGGAATCCGTTCACCTCGCGGAGAACGGCTTCGAGGTGGTCGGGGTCGACTATTCCTCCGTCGCGCTGGACCGCGCCCGCGCACTCGCCCGGCACAAGGGGGTGGAGGACCAGTGCCACTTCGTGCACGGCGACATCAGCTCCCACCCCATTCCCGGTGTCGAGGGCACGTTCGACGTGGTCCTCGACTTCGGAGCCCTGGACGACATGACGGGCGACCCCCGCCGCGGCATGGCCGACCTCATCCACCGCTACTCGCGCTCCGGCGCCGTCTTCGTGCTGTGGTGCTTCTACGCCCGCAAGGAGGACGTGCCCCGCTTCCGGTTCGCCGGCGTGTCCAAGATGCACAGCATGCTCGAACCCGGTGAGGAACAGGATCTGTTCGGCGCCGACTTCACGATCGAACACCTCGACTCCCCGGAGCACACCGCGTGTTTCGTGATGACGAAGAAGTGACGGCCCGGACACCGGCGGGCCCGGCCGAGCGGACGACGGTCCCCTCGGCCGGGCCCGGCGAGAAACGGCTCACCCTGCTCGTCGTCTGCTCCGCCCTCTTCCTCGCCCTGCTCGACTCCACCGTCATCAGCCTGGCGCTGCCCACCGTGCAGCGCGACCTGAACGCCGGTGTCGAGGGCCTGCAGTGGATCGTGGACGGCTACATCCTGCTGTACGCGGCGCTGCTGCTCACCGGTGGAACGCTGGGCGACCGCTTCGGCCGGCGCCGGGTCTTCCTGGGAGGCATGGCCGTCTTCCTCGCGGGCTCGCTGCTGTGCGCGCTCTCCGGATCGGTGGCCACGCTCATCGCGGGACGGGCCGTCCAGGGCGTCGGTGCGGCTGCCGTCACGCCGCAGACCCTCGCGATCCTCGCGCAGGTCTTTCCCGGCGAACGCGAGCGGGCCCGTGCCTTCGGCACCTGGTCCGCCGTCTCCGGGCTGGCGCTGCTCCTCGGGCCGGTCGCCGGGGGAGCCCTGGCCGAGCTCTTCGGCTGGCAGAGCGTGTTCCTGCTGAACCTGCCGATCGGCCTGGTGGCCCTCGCCGCCGGACGGCGCCTGCCCGCCGCGACGGCCGTGCGGACGCCGCGTCCGCTGGACCCGGTGGGGCAGCTGCTCGCCTTCGCCTCACTCGCGCCGCTGACCTACGGACTGGTGGAGGGGCCCCGCTCGGGCTGGCACAGCATGCCCGTGGTCGCTGCTCTCGCCGTCGCCGTCGCCTCTGCGGGTGCGCTGCTGGTCTTCGAGCGCCGCACCGCGCATCCCATGCTGCGGCTGGACCTCTTCCGGATCCGTACCTTCTCCGGAGCCACCGCGGTCACTTTCCTCGTGGCCTGCGGACTCAACGCCGGGTTCCTGCTGCTCAGTCTGATGCTCCAGGTCCTGGGCGGGGCCGACGCGTCGGTTGCCGGCCTACGGCTGCTGCCCACCATGGCCGCGATCGTCGTCGCCGCGGCGGTGGCCGGACGCGTCTCCGCGCGGTTCGGCCCCCGGCCACTCGTCCTGGTGGGCACGGCCACCGCGGGGATCAGCCTGATCTCCCTGGGAGCCCTCGCGGTCGGTGAACGGTACGTGCTGTGGTGGCCGCTGCTGGTGCTCATGGGACTGGGTATCGGCATGGTGATGTCCCCGAACAACGCGGCGCTGGTGGGCAGCGCACCGTCGGACGCCTCCGGCCAGGCGGCGTCGATGGGTGCGGCGTCCCAGCAGGTCGGGGCCCTGCTCGGAGTGGCGTCGCTGGGTCTGTTCCTCACCGGGGCGGTGCTGGGCCGGGCCGGTTCCGGCGGCAACGGGGGAGAGGATCCGTCCGCCGGTGCGGCACCGGACGGACTTGCGGCGGCGCTGGAGAGCGGGCTGCTGGCGGCGGGGACCTGCTACCTCCTCGCAGCGGTGGTGGCCGCGCTGCTGATCCGGACGAATCGGCAGGACTGACGTACCGGTGAGCCGCGCGCCACCGGTGGCGCGCGGCTCACCGGTACGTTCGGGGGACGCGCGCCCCGATGCCGGTCACCAGCTCGTTGGTGAGGGTTCCCAGTGGCCGGGCCCACTGCGCGGCGGTGGGCTCCCCGGCATCGCCGGGGCCGAACAGCACGACCTCGTCCCCCGCCGCGGCCTCCGCGGTGCCGAGGTCGAGCATGAACTGGTCCATGCACACGCGTCCGGCGATCGTGCGCCGTCGTCCGGCTGCCAGCACGGGCGCCACGCCGCCGGCCTGCCGCGGAACGCCGTCGGCGTAGCCCAGCGGGACCAACCCCAGGTGCGTGGCGCACGTGGTGGTGTAGACGTGGCCGTAGGAGACGCCCTGTCCGGCCGCGGCCGGTTTCACCTGCGCCAGTCGGGCCGCCAGAGTCATCGCGGGGCGCAGGTCGTGCGGCGCGAGCGGCCGGTCCGGCCAGAGTCCGTACACGGCGATGCCGGGACGCACCAGGTCGAAGTGCGCATCGGGAAGGGTGAGTGTGGCCGCGGAGTTGGCCAGATGACGCATCTGGGGGCGTGCCCCTGCCCGTTCGGCGACCTCCAGCGCCTCCCGGAACGCATCGAGCTGCCGGCGGGTCCGTGGCTGCCGGGGGTCGTCGTCGGAGCCGAGGTGCGACCACACGCCGACCAGTTCGATCAGGCCGTCCGCCTGGGCCTTCAGCGTGTCCTCCACAAGGTGCAGCCACTGCGACGCCGCGGCGCCGCCCCGTCCCAGGCCGGTGTCCACTTTCAGGTGTACGCGGGCGGGAACTCCTGCCCGGGCGGCGCCCTCGGCGATCTCCCCGACGGCCCATGGCTCGCTCGCCGACACGTCGATCCCCGCCGCCGCGGCCGACTCCCACGGAGCTCCGGGAGTGTGCAGCCAGCACAGGACGGGTGCGTCGATTCCGGCATCGCGCAGCCGCAGCGCCTCGGCCAGGGTGGCGGTGCCCAACCAGCGGGCTCCGGCAGCGAGTGCGGCCCGCGCCACGGGCACTTCCCCGTGCCCGTACCCGTCGGCCTTGACGACCGCCATCACCTCCGCGCCGCGTGCGGCCTCCCGCAGCAGCCCCACGTTGTGGCGTACGGCTCCGAGATCGACGGTCGCCTCGGCGGCGTGTGCATTTCTCACATTCAGCACGGTACGAGCAGGTGGCGATGCGGGAGCAGCCGCACGCGTCGTGCCCGATGGTGCGGCCCGGTCGGGTACCCCGATCGGGTACCCCGACAGTCCACTCCGAACGGCGCATCGACGAAGGGCGATTTTCGGCCATGGCTGGATGTCGCAAAACCGGCGTGTTCCGGCAGGGGCGGAGCCTGGTTCCGTCAGGAGGACATCGTCTCTGCCGCATCGTCACGCCGATGAAACCCCCTCTTCGATGTCGCCGGCAAAGCAAAGGAGTCGGGCCGGAGGGTGCGGTGGGTCGCCGCATTTCCCGCGCGGGAAACCGTGGTTGAAATGCAAACGAATTTAGCTGTAGGGCGCAGCGACCGTGTATGTGTCTCCGGATATGTGTTTGGCGTGAACCTGACGAGTAGAAATGCGAGTTCCTGTTCTCGACGTGCGGTTTCGGAGGGGTGTGTGGTGCTGCTTCACCGCATCTCGATCTCAAACATGGAAGCGCTTCATTTTGCACTTCCTGGTCTTCTTCCCGCCTGCCAAACGGAGTTGTAGCGTCCGCAGTTGGGCGCGCGCCAGGAGGGTGGCTCACGCCTCGCCCCCGAGTGGCGGTCCGGCAGGCCCCATCGCCGGACTCGGACGGCACCCCCCCAATGAGTCGCATACACACGAGGAGAGTGGCTGGTGAACCACGAGGCGATCCACCGTTCCGATGCTCCCGAACTGGTCGGAGACAGTGCTCTCGGTCGGCTGGAAGTCATGATCTTTCATCGGGACGAGATCTTCCGCAGTGGATTGAAGACTCTGCTGCGGTCTCTTCCGGGTGTGTCCGGAGTCCATGTCACCGACAGTGCGACGAGGGCCCGTACCGCTCTGATCGACCGGCGGCCCGACGCAATGCTGGTGTCTTCCTCCCTCGATGCATCCACCCTCAAGGATCTGCTGACGGCCGCGGAGCGGGCGGATGTCAAGACACTGCTGCTGCTGTCCTCGCTCGACCGCGAGCGGGTGCGCCGAGCCAGCCGGCTCTCCGCCCAGGGGTTCCTGCTCGAGCCCGGCCTCGACGCCACCGGTCTGATGCAGGCACTGAACACCGTCGCCCGCGGCGAGATAGCGGTTCCCCCGCTCCTGGTGCAGGAGCTCCTGACCGAGATGAAGACAGGTGGCAGGGCCGACACCGGGCCGCAGCTGACTCCGCGCGAGGAAGCCGCTCTCTCGTTGCTGGTCGAGGGTATGAGCAATAAGCAGATCGCCCGGCGGCTGGGCATCTCCGAGCACGGAGCCAAGCGCCACGTCTCGAATGTCCTCGCCAAGTTGAACTGCCCGAACCGGACGGTCGCGGCCGTGGTCGCGGTCGAGGAGGGACTGATCCCGGCGCCCCGCCACTGAGACCCGGCAGGCCTCGGCGGAAGGTGAGTGCGGGCGTGGTGATACCCGATCGGCCACCTCCGCCGGGCTGCCCGATCTCGTACCGAGTTCGGCGGTCGCTGCGACCGCGGTGCGCTCCTAGGGTCCGCAGTACCGCTGCCCGCACGCGACGAGCTGCGAAAGGCTGACCGACCATGACCCCTGCCGTCCCCGGCCGCCTCGCCTCTCCGGCACGGACGACCGACCGGTTCCGCACCATGATGAGCGCCTTCCCCAGCGGAGTCGCCGTGATCACCGCCGTCGACGAGTCGGGCGACCCGCACGGCATGACCTGCACCTCGCTCTGCAGTGTCAGCGTGACGCCGCCGACCCTGCTGGTGTGCCTGGACGAACGCAGCGGCACCCTCGGGGCACTCGCCGCGGGGGGCCTGTTCGCCGTGAACCTCCTGCACGCACGGGGCCGTACCGCCGCCGAACTGTTCGCCGGCCCCGTTCCGGACCGCTTCTCGCGGATCGGCTGGGAACCCTCGCCGCTGCACGGGATTCCGGCGCTGACCGGGCACGCCCACACGGTGGCGGAATGCCGGGTGGCCCGGTCGGTACCGGCGGCCGACCACACCATCGTCGTGGGCGAGGTGCGGAACGTCCTGGAACTGCCGGAGGCAGCCGACCCGTTGATGTACGGGCGGCGCAGCTACGGCCGGTGGACGGATGCCGGCGGGGTCACCGCGCTCTGACCCCGCCGGCCGCTCCGTCCCCGCCTGCACCATCCCCCACCGGCCCCCGGAACACTCACCCGTGGAACTGCGCCAGGTAGTCCCGCTGGCTCGGCATCTCGGCCACCAGACGCGCCGACTGCTCCCGCACCGCGGCGAACTCGCGCTGCGCGTCAGCCTCGTCCAACAGATCCAGCGCGGGATGGGAACGAGCCGGCCGCCTGCCCATGCCGAGCAGCATCACGTTGTACGAGTAGGGCTCGAAGCCGTGGTAGTGCGGATAGATGCTGTCGTCTGACGGCAGCCGCGACTCCCACAGCCGTCGCCGTTCGGCCATCCCTTCCGGCACCGCCCGGTCCTTCGCGGCCTTCCAGTACGGCGTGTCCTCCCGGGTGGCTGCCTTGTAGTGCAGCACCAGGAACTCCTTCACACCGTCCATGCACCGTGCCACGGCCCGGTTGTATCCCTCGGCCAGGCCCTCGTCACGGGCCTGCGCCGGGAAGTACCGGACCAGTTGTTCGATGCCGTACTGGATGAAGAAGATGCCCGTCGACTCCAGTGGCTCCACGAAGCCGCTCGACAGTCCGATGGCCACGCAGTTGCCCACCCACGAACGGCGGTTGCGTCCGATGCGCATCCGTACGTGGTTGGCCTCCGCACCCTCGGCGGCCGGCCCGACGAACCGCCGCAGCTCGGCCTCCGCCTCCTCCGGTTCGCAGAACTGCGAGGAGTAGACGTAACCGGTGCCGATCCGCTCGTACAGCGGAATCGTCCAGATCCATCCCGCACCGCGCGCCGACGCGGTGGTGTACGGCGGCATCTCCCGGTCGCCGTGGTACGGCACGCGCAGCGCCACGGCGCGGTCGTTGGGCAGCACGTCCTGGAAGGACTCGAACGGTTCCCCGAGGGTCTTGTTGATCAGCAGGCCGCGGAACCCGGTGCAGTCGATGAACAGGTCGCCGTCGATCACCCCGTTCTCCCGCGTGGTGACTCCGGTCAGCAGGCCCTGCTCGTCGCGGCCCACGTCCACCACGTCGTCCAGCACCCGCCGCACCCCGCGCCGGGTCGACCAGCCGGCGAGGTACTCGGCCAGCATGGCGGCGTCGAAGTGGTAGGCGTAGGGGAACTGGGTGTCCTGGTCCGCCATGGTGGTGTACCGGAGCCGGTCGCCGCCGTCGTGCAGCGAGGACTCGAACAGCCCGCCGTCCAGCCGCTTCGGCGAGCGCTTGGCCTCGCACAGCGCCGGCAGGACGTAGCACGCCTCGTCGAACCGGCGCGTGCTGTCGCCGAGTTTGACCCACCAGTCGGCGAGCGTGAAGTTCTGTGCGGTGCGCAGGCGTTCGAAGGGGTGGTAGAAGTGCTCGCCCGGCCTGCCCCAGTCCTCGAAACGGATGGCCAGCTTGTACGAGGCGTTGCAGGCCGGCATCCAGTCCCGCTCGGCGAGACCCAGGTAGTCGAAGAAATGCCGCACGGTGCTGAAGGTGGCCTCCCCGACGCCCACGGTCGGGACGTTGGCCGACTCCACCAGGGTGACCGAGAGCCGGTCGCCGAACGTCGCGCGCAGATACGAGGCCGTCATCCAGCCGGCCGTACCGCCGCCCACGATCACCACGTTGTCAACCATACGGTTGATCTCCTTCCTGGAAGCCGGTCGTGCGGGAGCTCTGCCACTCCCACAGGTAGGGGAAGAACCGGTGGCGCAGAGTGCGCTCGAGGTAGTCGATCGACGTGCCCCCGGTACCGGGGGTGAAGCCCCCGATCATCCGGCGCACCAGCGACACGTGTTCCGTCCGCCAGCGCAACCACAGGTCGTCGAAGTCCAGCAGCAGCTCGCTCAGCGCATACAGGGGCGAGGCGGCCCATCGGCGGGTGCGAAGATCCGCCCATCGTGCGAGGCCGCTCCGGAGCGCCGCCTCCTGATGCGCCCGGGCGACACTCCGTTCCCCGAGCGTGCGGGTCACCGCCTCGGGCAGCGTTCCGCCGCACACCGTGCGAAGGTCGGTCAGATACGTCTCGTCCCGGAGGCCGCAGAGGACTTCCAGTTCCCGGAACTGGGCGGACTGGAAGCCGCTGGCCGTGCCGAGGCTCTCGCGGAAGTCCTGAAAACTCTCCGGCGGCAGGGCGCGCAGCGTGCGCATCTGGGCCAGGAGCGCCTCGACCACGTGGTTGCCGCGCCGCAGCACACCGCAGCCCTCCACGAACCGGTCGGCGTCCAGCAGCATCACCAGCCGCCGCTGGTCCGAGACCAGCAGCCGGAACCAGAGCTCCATGGCCTGGTGAACGACGACGAAGTGCAACTCGTCCGGGTTGCCGCTTCTCGGCTGCTGAAGGTCCAGCAGCTCCGGAAGCCGCAGGTAGCTCGCGTAGGTCAGCTCGCGGGCAGCGAGAGGTTCGGGATGCCTCCCGGCGACCGTCACCATGCCGTGGTTCCCTCCCGTGCGGACAGGGCTCACCACCCTGCTGGTCGCGGTGGCCCGGCGACAGACCCGGAAGAGGTGACGGAACGACCGCCCTCCGGGGTACCCGTTCGGGCACCGTCAACATGCGCTTCCGACCTGTCGCCGAGCGCTCGGTACTCCGGGCGGGCGGCTTCGCGGTTCCCCATCACGGTGTACGGCCCGGGGGCTTTACCGGGCGGCGTCCTACCCGATCGCGCGGAGAACATCGGCAAGCCAGACCAAGTGGTGGCCCACAGCCCGGTCCGGATCGGCGAGCAGGTCCTGTTAGGTGCTGCCACGAATCGGTGAGTTGTCCGATCATGATCGTTCTCGGTTCGCCGAGGACGGCATCGAGCTCGTCACCGGGTATGGACCAGAAGTCCTCGCGTTCGAGTGCTACTGCGCTGCCGACTGGCGCTCCGATGTGTCGCAGCGCCAGGTCGAAGGCGTGCCGGAGCTGGTCGAGCGGGATCTGGAGAGGTTCGTCGGCCATGTGCTCATCATGTCGGTTTGGGACCTCGGGGCGACGTGAGGAGCCGATGCTGTTCCGCAGAGGGCCGACTTCTGTGAGGCGCCGGCTCGATGGCCAGCCAGCTCACCGCCACCACCGCCATGCCGTCACCCAGCAAGGAGAGCGCGACCCCGGTGAGGACGCGCCGCGGCATGGAGCCTCGGTCTCCGCCAGGAGTTCGCGGAGGAGGGGCTGGGCGCCGGCTCCGGCACCATCGTCCCGGCCACGCTCGCGCCACAGCCGTGACCGGGGCGGCGATCCGCTCCGTGAGTGCCGGCCCAGCCCCCACGCGCGCGACGATGCCCCCGAACCCGCAGGTTCGAGGGCTTCCGATGTCCGGGGACATCACCGTGCGCCCCCGGCAGGACTCGAACCTGCGGCCAAGCGCTTAGAAGGCGCCTGCTCTATCCGCTGAGCTACGGGGGCCTTGTGGGGTCGCGGGTGGGCGGTCCCACCCCCGAGGCCGTGCTCCGGCCAAGGATAGGGGCAGGCGCGTCCTGCTGCTTCACGTCCGCGACGGGTTGTAAAGGTTCGGTGAAGCGGTCTCGATACTCGCAGGCTACGGCGATCCGTGCAGCAATTTCGGCGACTCGCAAGGTGGGTGTTGCGCAGTCGTTATGGCTGGATGCGGTGGTGCCCGACCCGCGGCCCCGGCAAGGGGGCCCACCAAGGGATCCCGAGTGATTTTCGGTGATGAGACACCCGAAACGCTTCAAAAAGCCTGCAAAATTGGGCATTCTTCTGCTGTGGCGATCTTGGAGGCACAGTCCGAACTGCTCGACGCGCTCACCGTGCTGCGCGACCGCGTCGCCGCCGTGCGCCTTCCCCTGGCCCTGCCGGGAGTGGAGCGGGCCCGGCGCTCGCGTACCGAACTGCTGGCCCAGCTCGACGACTACCTGCTTCCGCGGCTGCGCGTGCCGGAGGCGCCGCTGCTCGCCGTGGTCGGCGGATCCACCGGCGCGGGCAAGTCGACCCTGGTCAACTCGTTGGTGGGGCGGCGGGTCAGCGAGGCCGGCGTGCTGCGGCCCACCACCCGCACCCCGGTCCTGGTCTGCCACCCCGAGGACGAGCACTGGTTCGCGGGGGAGCGGGTGCTTCCCGGCCTGGAACGGTTGTGGATGCCCCGTCAGGAGGACGCCCATACCGTGGGAGGCTCCGACGACGACCCCCACGGACCCTTCGGTGCGGAGGCCGTCCCGGAGACCTCCGGACTCGCCGTGCGCGTCGAGACCGAGCCCGGCATCCCCCGCGGCCTCGCACTCCTGGACGCGCCTGACGTCGATTCACTCGTGGTGCGCAACCGCGACCTTGCGGCCCGACTGCTCTGCGCCGCCGATGTCTGGGTGCTGGTGACCACCGCGGCCCGCTACGGCGATGCGGTGCCCTGGCACCTGCTGCGTGCCGCGAAGGAGTACGACGTGGTGCTCGCCGCCGTCCTGGACCGGGTGCCGCACCAGATCGCCGACCAGGTCTCCGAGGAGTACGCGGCCATGCTGGCGCGCGAGGGGCTGGCTCGGGTGCCGCGCTTCACCGTGCCGGAACTGCCGGAGTCCGCGGGCGGCTCCGGACTGCTGCCCATGACCGCGGTGGCGGGCCTGCGGGAGTGGCTGGGCCGGTGCGCGAACGATCCGGCAACGCGTGCGGCGGCCGCGTCGCGCACGGCGTCGGGGGCGCTGGCCTCCCTCCGGTCGCGGGTGGGTGCCCTCGCCGGGGCCGCCGCGGCCCAGCACGCGGCCACGGTGCGCCTGACGCGGCAGGTCGACGACGCCTTCGACGACGCCGCCTCCCAGGTCTCCCGGCTCACGACCGCAGGCGGGCTGCTCGCGGGCGACGCGGCGGCCCGCTGGGCCGGGTTTCCCCTGGACAGCGCGGGCGACGAGGTGCTCGACGCCTTCACCGAGGGCCTCACGGCACTCCTCGTGGGCGCCGTTTCCGCGGCGGGCGAGCGCATCGCGGCGGCGTGGCGCGCCGAGCCCGGGGCTCCCGTCGACACGACCGGGAGCCCCGTCGCGCTGACGGAGGAGCGCCGGGGGCGTATCGGTCTCCTGGTCCGGCGCTGGCGCCGGTGCGTGGAGGAGCTGGCGGACGAGGAGCTCCGCGCCGCGGAACGGAGTGCCGCCGACCCCGAGGAGACGGCTGCGCGGCTGGCCGTCTGCCTGCTCGGCGGCCCCGAGGCCGAGGACGGTGCGGCCGGGTCTCTGCGGGCCTCGCTCGGCCCGGAGGCCGCCGAGCGTCTGCGGGAGCGGGGCGGACGGATTCTCGGCACGTGCGTGGAGCGCGTACTGAACGGCGAACGCGAGCAGTGGCTGGCGCCGCTGGACGACCTCGGCGCCGCCCCGGACAGCCAGGTGGAGCTGGTTGCCGCGTTCTCCGTACTGCGCAGGACCGAGGCGGCGCGGCCGCAGCCGTAGCCGCCGCTCAGCGAAGGAGAGGTGACGCAGTGACGGATGGCAGCGCGCCGGACGGCGCAGGCGGCCGGACCGCCGGTCCGGAACCGCGGAGCGCCGGCCCCGGGGAAGCCGCGGACGCGGCGTCGTGGCCTTACGACCGCCGTTCGGCGGCGGAGCCCGCCTGGCCGGCGGCCGACGGGGGCCGGGATCCGGCACCCGCGCAGGTCTTCCGCCCCGAGGCCGCACCCGCGGCGGACGAACCGGAGACGGGGACAGCGATGGCGCCGCCCACGAACCGGATGCCGTCCGAGGCCGGCACGCCGTCCGTCCCGCCGCTGCCGGAAGGACCGCCGGAGCCGCCGGTGCACGGCGAGCCCGCTCCGCCTCCGGACCCTGCCGGGCACCGCTGGGACGACGGGCTGATCGCCCGGCGAGCCCCCCGGTCGCCGGCCGGTCCCGCCGAGGGTGCGCAGGCGCCGCCCGCCTCCGGCGATGCGTCTCCCGGAGCGGGGGAGGCCGGCACGCCCGCACCGCTGCCGCGGACTCCTCGACCGGACCGGACCGGTGCGTCCCCGCAGACCGCCGACCCGCAGCGTTCGGGGGCCCCGGAGCCCTCCGGCACGGCCCGTGCACGCAGCGTCGACGCAGACGACCGCCCTGCCCCGCCCACTGCTCCGCGGCCCCGTGCTCAGCGGCCCCCGGGGGCGGGCGGCCTTCCCGCTCCCGACGGGCTCGGTGCCGGACCGGTCGGCGGTCCGCTCCGTCACCGGCTCGCCGCGCTGCGCGAACTGATCGGCCTCTCCCGCACGCGCCTCGACGGCAAGGTGCTCGCGGAGGCGGGCCGCGTCCTCGACGAGGCAGGGGCCCGGGCACAGCTCTCCGCCGCCTACACGACGGTCGCGCTCGCCGGCGCGACGGGGAGCGGCAAGTCCTCCCTGTTCAACGCCCTGGCTGGGCGGGAACTGAGCGAGACGGGGCTCCGCCGCCCCACGACCTCGCAGCCCGTGGCCTGCACCTGGGAGGCGGAGCGCGAGGGCGGCGCCGACGGTCTGCTGGACCGTCTCGGCGTGGCTCCCACGATGCGGCGGCGCGTGCGGGACGCCGCTCTGCACGGGCTCGTGCTCATCGATCTGCCGGACCACGACTCCGTCGCCCCCGACCACCGCGCCTACGTCGACCGGCTGCTGGGGC
The DNA here is from genome assembly GCF_047200695.1 of Streptomyces callyspongiae. Taxonomy (NCBI): domain Bacteria; kingdom Bacillati; phylum Actinomycetota; class Actinomycetes; order Kitasatosporales; family Streptomycetaceae; genus Streptomyces; species Streptomyces callyspongiae. The sequence continues at coordinate 207,165 of NZ_JBJZOM010000008.1, read as the reverse complement.
TGGTCGACGCGGTGGTGTGGGTGGTGGACCCGGAGAAGTACGCGGACGCGGCCCTCCACGAGCGCTACCTGCGTCCCTTCGCCGGATACGCCGAGGTGAGCTTCGTCGTCCTCAACCAGGTCGACCGGCTCTCCGGGGACGCGGCAGAGGCGGTACTGCACGACCTGCGCCGTCTGCTCGACGAGGACGGCATGGCGCTGGGCGACCACGGCGAACCCGGCGCGCGGGTACTCGCCACCTCGGCGCTCACCGGCGACGGCATGACCGAACTCCGCCAGGAACTGGGTGCGTTCACCGCGTCGCAGCAGGCGCCCGCACTGCGCCTGACGGCGGATCTGGACGGCGCCGCCGAGCGGCTGCGGCGGGTGTACGCCGACCCGGAACTTCCGGCACCGGTGGGCCTGACGGACGCGGACCGGGAGGAGTTCGAGGACCTGCTCGCCACGGCCGTCGGTGCCTGTGCGGCGGGGCAGGCGGCGGAGCGCGCCTGGCTGCGCCACGCGGAGCGTTCCTGCGGCACTCCGTGGTCCCAGCTCGTGCGCCGGAACGACGAACGCAGGTCCCGGACCGCCGCTGCCCCGGGGGCCTCCTCGAGCGCGGGTGCCGCGGAGTCCGGGGCGGAACCGGGCGGGGCCGCGGCGTCCGAGGTGCGGGTGGCACGCCCGGTCGTCGCGCATGCGGTGCGGCAGGTGGCGGAACGAGCGGCGGCCGGGTTGCCCGCCGCGTGGCGGAAGACCGTCCGCGACGCGGCGTGGAGAGGAGCCGACGGCCTGCCGGAGGAACTGGAGGTCGTGCTCGCCGAGGCCGCTGCCGAGGCGCCGCTCGCAGCGGCTTCGGGGCCCGGCGGCTCCGGTGCCGTGCGCGGGAGTGGGCGGCACCCGCTGCGACCGAGGATCACGCGGCCGCCCTGGTGGACGGCGGCGGCCCTCGTCCAGGGACTGTTCCTCTCGCTCCAGATCGTCGGCATGCTCCTGCTGGCGGGCGCCGTCGCGGGAGTCCACCGGGGCGGCCTGTGGCTGCCGGCGCTGCTGGTGCTCGGCAGCACCCTCGGCGCTCCCGCGGTCGCGGCGGGGTGCCGGGCCGCGGCCCGCGGGCCCGCACGGGCGTACGGGCAGGAGGAGGAGCGCCGCCTGCGCCGCCTCTCGGCGGGCTGCGGGCGCACCCGGGTGCTGGAACCGGTGGCGGCGGAACTCCTGCGCTACCGGGAGGTGCGCGAGCAGTACGTGGTGGCGGCCGGCGAGGGCGGGCCCTGCTGACGGCCCGTGAAGGGTGCCCGCGACGGCACGCGACGGTGTTCATCGCTCAACCGAGGCCTCTACCAAGGGAGTTCGGTGCGCGGCCTACATCCCCTTCCGTCGGATTCCCTCGATAACGATTCCGATTCGGAACGCGTGGACGGAGAGGATCGAGGGGAAGGCGGTTCGCCTGTCTACCTACGATCCCTGGGGTACGCACGGGGGTTCGGAGACTGTGTTCGGCGGGACGGCGTCAACTCCTCGACCTTTCGCCTGTCCTGCCCGGAGGGGAAGAGCATGACATCTGTTCGTGGACGGGCCGTCTCCCGTCTTGCTGCCGCGGTTTTGGCCCCGGGCCTGCTCGCGGCGGGGGTGCTGTCCGGCGCGGGGACCGCCGCGGCGGACGACGCCCCGAGCCATCCGGGTGGCGCGTCGGCCGTCCTCGACGGCCTCGACACCTACGGCAACGCGCTGCTCGTCGAGGAGGACGGCGAGCAGCGAACGGTCGGCGCCGGCCTGTTCCGGATGACCGTCGAGGGCGGCGGCACCCTCAAGACGTACTGCATCGACATCGCCAACCCCACCGTGGACAGCGCCGGCTACAAGGAGGTGGGTTGGAACCAGTCCTCCCTCGACGGGAACCGCGACGCGGGGAAGATCCTCTGGATCCTGCAGAACTCCTACCCGCAGGTCGACGTCGACGCGTTGGAGGCCGAGCTCCACACCGAGTTGACGGAGGCCACGGCAGCCGCCGGCACCCAGGTGGCCATCTGGCGCTTCTCCGACAAGGCGGACGTCACCGCCGCCGACCCGGCTGCCGAGAAGCTCGCGGACCACCTGGAGGCCGAGGCCCGGAACGTGGCCGAACCCCGGGCGTCGCTCGAGCTGGGCCCGGCCGCCGTCTCCGGCAGGGCCGGGGAACGTCTGGGCCCGGTGACGGTGGACACCAACGCCGGGACCGTCGCCGTCGGGGCACCGACCGGTGTGACCGCGGGCGACGTGAAAGTCGTCGACGTCGACGGCAAGCCGCTGACCACGGCTGCCGACGGCAGCGAGCTGTACTTCGAGGTTCCGGACGGGGCCGAGCCCGGCGAGGCCCGCGTCACCGTGCAGGCCAGCACCAACGTGCCGGTCGGGAGGGCCTTCGTCAGCGACGAGGTCACCAGCCAGACGCAGATCCTGGCCGGCTCCAGCGACTCGACCGTGACCGCGACGGCGACCGCCCACTGGGCGGAGCGCGGTGCCGTTCCCGCCGTGACGGCCGAGAAGAACTGCACCGCCGGGGGCGTGGACGTCACCGTCACCAACCCGGGCGACGAGGCGTTCGCCTTCACGCTGGCCGGCGAGGAGCAGGAGATCGCCGCCGGCGACACCCGGACCGTCACGGTCCCGGTCGAGGAGGACCGGACCTACGAGATCACCGTCACCGGCCCCGGCGGTTTCGAGCGGACCTTCTCCGGCGTGCTCGACTGCCGCACGGCGACCACGGCCGGTGACGAGGGCACCACGACGCAGACGGGCGCCGTGACCCCCGCCGACCAGCCGGCCTCGGTCGCCGACGGCGCCGACCTCGCGGAGACCGGGAGCAGCAGCAACACCCCGCTGATCGTCGGCGTCGCCGTCGCCCTGGTGGCGGCCGGAGCCGGTGCCATGCTGATCGTCCGCAGGCGCGGCGCCACCGGTTCCCCGGACGAGGACTGACGGTCCGCGGCACAGGCTGCGCCGGTCACCCCGTGCGACCGGCCGGCGACGGGGCGGCCCCCTGCGGGCCGCCCCGTTTCGGTGTACGCCCTCTCATGCGGCAGGATGGGACGCGTATGCCTCGCGCGCGGTGTCTTCCGCCGCGCGCCCAGACCCCCGCGGCACGAGCCGCACGACTCCACTGGCGGACGGTTTCTCTTGGCTGAGTTCATCTACACCATGCGCAAGGCGCGCAAGGCGCACGGCGACAAGGTGATCCTCGACGACGTCACCCTGAACTTCCTGCCCGGCGCGAAGATCGGTGTCGTGGGCCCCAACGGCGCCGGCAAGTCCACCGTGCTGAAGATCATGGCCGGCCTCGAGCAGCCCTCCAACGGCGACGCCTTCATCTCGCCCGGCTACAGCGTCGGCATCCTCCTCCAGGAGCCCCCGCTCGACGAGTCCCGAACGGTCCTGGAGAACGTGCAGGACGGCGTCGGCGAGACCAAGCAGAAGCTCGACCGCTTCAACGAGATCGCCGAGCAGATGGCGACCGACTACAGCGACGCGCTCATGGAGGAGATGGGCAAGCTCCAGGAGGAGCTCGACCACGCCAACGCGTGGGATCTGGACGCCCAGCTGGAGCAGGCCATGGACGCCCTGGGCTGCCCGCCCGGCGACTGGGCCGTCACCAACCTCTCGGGCGGTGAGAAGCGCCGCGTCGCGCTCTGCAAGCTGCTGCTCGAGCAGCCCGACCTGCTGCTGCTCGACGAGCCCACCAACCACCTGGATGCCGAGTCCGTGCAGTGGCTGGAGCAGCACCTGGCCAAGTACGAGGGCACCGTCGTGGCCATCACCCACGACCGGTACTTCCTGGACAACGTCGCCGAGTGGATCCTCGAGCTCGACCGCGGCCGCGCCCACCCCTACGAGGGCAACTACTCCACCTACCTGGAGAAGAAGCGCGCCCGTCTGAAGGTCGAGGGCCAGAAGGACGCCAAGCGCGCCAAGCGCCTCAAGGACGAACTGGACTGGGTCCGTTCCAACGCCAAGGGCCGGCAGGCCAAGTCGAAGGCGCGTCTGACCCGCTACGAGGAGATGGCCGCCGAGGCCGAGAAGACCCGGAAGCTGGACTTCGAGGAGATCCAGATCCCGCCGGGCCCGCGCCTGGGCAACGTCGTCGTGGAGGTCGAGAACCTCAGCAAGGCCTTCGGGGACAAGGTCCTCATCGACGACCTCTCCTTCTCGCTGCCGCGGAACGGCATCGTCGGCGTGATCGGCCCCAACGGCGCCGGCAAGACGACGCTGTTCAAGATGATCCAGGGCCTCGAGGAGCCGGACTCCGGTGCCATCAAGGTCGGCGACACGGTCAAGATCTCCTACGTCGACCAGACCCGGGCCAACATCGACCCCAAGAAGACGCTGTGGGCGGTCGTCTCCGACGAGCTCGACTACATCAACGTCGGCCAGGTCGAGATGCCGTCCCGCGCCTACGTCTCGGCGTTCGGCTTCAAGGGGCCCGACCAGCAGAAGTCGGCGGGCGTGCTGTCCGGCGGCGAGCGCAACCGCCTCAACCTGGCCCTCACCCTGAAGCAGGGCGGCAACCTGCTGCTCCTGGACGAGCCCACCAACGACCTCGACGTGGAGACGCTCTCCTCGCTGGAGAACGCGCTGCTGGACTTCCCCGGCTGCGCCGTCGTCGTCTCCCACGACCGCTGGTTCCTGGACCGCATCGCCACCCACATCCTCGCCTACGAGGGCGAGAGCAAGTGGTTCTGGTTCGAGGGGAACTTCGAGTCGTACGAGAAGAACAAGGTCGATCGGCTGGGCCCGGACGCGGCCCGTCCGCACCGGGCGACGTACAAGAAGCTCACCCGAGGCTGAGCGGAGCGAGGACGAGGAGCGGGATCGCCGTGCGCCACACCTTCGCGTGCACCCTGCGCTGGTCGGACATGGACGCTTTCGGGCACGTCAACAACGTGGTCTTCCTGCGCTACCTGGAGGAGGCCCGGATCGACTTCATGTTCCGGCTGGCGCGGCAGGCGGACTCCGGTGCCTTCACCGGCGGTTCGGTCGTGGCCCGGCACGAGATCGACTACCTGCGGCCGCTCGTCCACCGGCACGAGCCCGTGACGATCGAGACGTGGGTCGCCAAGGTCGGTGCGGCGGCGGCGACCCTCTGCTACGAGATCAAGGACGGGGACACCGTCTACGTCCGGGCCGGCACAGTGGTGGTTCCCTACGACCTCGAGCGGGAGCGGCCGCGCCGGCTCTCCGCCGAGGAGAAGTCCTTCCTGGAGGAGTACTTCGATGACAGCGCCGGCGCAGCGACGCCTGGTCTTCGCTGACCCCGGGGAGGCGGCCGCCGTGGCCGCCTTCCTGGGGCGGCTGCTGCGCTGGGAGAAGGGCGCAGCCGTTCGGCTCCAGGCGGGCGGGGGAGTGCTGGGTGTGTTCGCCCGCCCGGCCCGCTTCGAGGTGTTCGCCGTCCTGACAGCGCGGCTCCTCGATTCCGCGGCGGCGGACCTCACCGTCTCCGCGGGCGAGCTGTTGGAGGGCATCGACGAGGAGAGCGAGTCGGTCGGCCTCCCCGGCGAGGTCACCGGGCCGTCCTGGGCCGGCCTGCTGCCGCCGCGCAGCGGATGGAGCCGGGTCGCCGACCTCTCCGCCTCCGGGGTGCGCCAGGGAGCGGCGCAGGTCGTCGCCGAATTCCGCAGCCGCACGGAGGCCCTGCCGCCCGAGGAGCGTACCCGTGCCCGCCTGGACGCCCTGGCCGAGGAGATCTGGGACCGGCGGCTGCACGGAACGGCACTGCCGCTGCGGGCGGTGCACGCCGCCCACGCCCTCGGGTTCCTGCACGGGGAGGGCACGCCCGCGCTCTTCGACGCAGGCCCGTGGCTGCGGCTGGGCACGCCCCGCGGTTCGGTGATCGCCCGCAGCAGGGGTGCGGTGCCCCGGCCCGGTGCGGGCCTCAGCGTCACCCCGGTCTGACCGGTCGCAGCACTAGTCCGCAGTGTTGATCATGGACCCTGCGGCGTAGACGAGGTAGTGCCACAGCTGGCGTTCGTGCTCCGGTTCCAGCTCGAGGCTGTCCACGGCGTCCCTCATGTGCCGCAGCCACGCGTCGTGCGCGGCGCGGTCCACCGTGAACGGGGCGTGCCGCATCCGCAGCCGCGGGTGGCCGCGGTTGTCGCTGTAGGTGCGGGGGCCGCCCCAGTACTGCATGAGGAACAGGGTCAGGCGTTCCTCGGCCGGTCCGAGGTCCTCCTCCGGGTACATCGGCCTGAGCAGCGGGTCCTCGGCGACACCCTGGTAGAAGCGGCGGACGAGCCGCCGGAAGGTGTCCTCGCCGCCGACCTGCTCGTAGAACGTCTCGGTCTGCAGGCTGCCGCGCGGAATCTCCATCACGCCCCCATGGTCGCAGATCCTCCCGGCGATCACGCCGGTGCTACGGCGCGCGGTCCGCGGACGGTGCCGGGGCGGGCGCGGTCCGGTGCGTGGGGGCGAACATCCTCGGTGCCGCGGGCAGCACGACCACGGCGGGCCCCGGTGCGGACATGGCCGCCGCCAGGTCGTCGCGCAGCCGTTCGGGGGCGGTGCGGATGGCCGGGACGCCGAAGGATTCCGCCAGAGCGACGAAGTCGGGGCCGGTCAGGTCCGTGGCCGCCGGGGCGCCGAACGCGTCCGTCATGTACGCGCGGAGGATGCCGTACCCGCCGTCGTCCACGACGAGCCAGGTGACCGGCAGGTCGTGCTGCCGTGCCGTGGCGAGTTCGGCGATCGAGTACATCGCCCCGCCGTCCCCCGACACCGCGAGCACCGGACTGCGGGCCGGACCGGCCGCCGCCGCACCGAGCGCGGCGGGGAAGCCGTACCCCAGACCGCCCGCGCCCTGGGCCGAGTGCATCGGTCCCGAGCGCGGATCGAAGGCCGACCACGCCCAGTACCCCAGGATCGTCATGTCCCAGAAGGTCGCGGCGTCGTCCGGCACGGCCTCACGGATGTCGGCGAGGAGTGCGCGTTCCGCGGCGAGGTCCTGGCTGTCGAGCCGCTCGCGGACCAGAGCCAGGAGCCTGCGCGCACGTGCCGCGCCGTCCCCGGCCGGGCGGGGCGCGGTCTCGTCGGCGAGTGCGCCCAGTGCGGCGCGGGCGTCGGCGTGCAGTCCGAGCGCGGCGTGGTTCGCCTCGAGCTTGCCGAGGTCGGCCTCGATCTGGACGAGTGTCCCGCGGGGGGTGAACGTGTGGTAGTTCGAGGACAGTTCGCCCAGCCCGGACCCCACGACGAGCAGAACGTCGGCGTCCTCCAGGAGTTCGGTGGTGTGCTGGTCCTCCAGCCAGGACTGCAGCGACAGCGGATGGTCCCAGGGGAAGACTCCTTTTCCGCCGAAGGTGCAGGCCACCGGGGCGTCCAGGAGTTCGGCCAGCCGCAGCAGTTCGGCCTGCGCCCCGGCACGCACCACGCCGCCGCCGGCCAGGATCGCCGGTCGCGCGGCCGCGCCCAGTGCGCCGGCGGCCGCCGACACCAGCTCCCGGCGTGGCGGCAGCGGGCGGGTGTCCGCGGCCAGGTCGCGGACCGGTGGCACCGCTGTCGGCGCGCTCAGCAGGTCCTGCGGAATCTCCACCCACACCGGGCCGGAGGGCGGTTCGAGTGCCTCCGCCCACGCCGCGGCCAGGGCGGAGGGGATCTGGGACGCCGCTCGCACGGTGCGTGCCGTCTTCACGACCCCGCGCAGCGTCCCGGCCTGGTCCTGCAGCTCGTGCAGGAAGCCTCGGCGCGCGCCGCCCAGTCCCGCGACGGGGATCTGGCTGCCGATCGCGAGTACGGGTGCCGACGCCGCCGCGGACTCCTGGAGCGCGGCGGAAGCCAGCAGCGCCCCGGGCCCCGTGGAGAGCAGCAGTGGAGCGACGCTGCCGGTCACGCGGGCGTACGCGTCCGCGGCGAAGGCCGCGTTGTTCTCCACCCGCATCCCCACCAGGTCGAGCGAGGAGCGGCGCACGGCGTCGAAGGCGCCGAGGGCATGCTGTCCGGGAAGGCCGAAAACGGTGCTCGCGCCGAGTGCGGCGAGGGATTCGGTGACCAGATCGCCGCCGGTGCGCAGCGGGAGAGGCATGGGCTGGGGTGTCCTTCGTGGTGCGGGCGGAGGCGGTGGCCGGACGGTCGGTGCGGAGGCTACGCGGAGTGTGCGGGGTCGGTGTCCTGCCGGGCGGATGCGGAACTCCCCGCCGTTCCCTCGGCACCCGAGGGCTCCGCCTCGTCACCGCGGCCCGCGAGACGCTCGCGCCACTGCTCCAGGCGTTCCGGGTCTGTGGGCCGGCCGGCAAGACTCACCGCCACGTAGGCGACGAGCGCGGCGATCAGCCCGTAGTAGATGGGTTCGGTCGCGAGCATGCCCTTGGCGATCATGGTGACGACGACGGTGATCCCGCCCGCGCCGACGGCGGTGAACGCTCCGGCGGCCGTGCCGCGCTTCCAGACCAGTCCGCCGAGGATCGGAACCAGCAGGCCGCCGACGAGGAGGTTGTAGGCGACGGTCAGGGCCGCCACCACGTCGTCGATGGCGACGGAGATCGCGATGACCGCCACGCCCATGAGGACCACGAACGTCCGGTTGTCGCGGACCTCGTCGCCCTCGCGTGCCGCTCCGTCCGCCGCGCAGCGGCCTCCCCGGCGCCGCAGCCGGACCCAGATGTCGTTCCGCGCGACCGTCGCGCACGCGATCAGTGCCCCGGAGGACGTCGACATCACCGCGGACAGGGCCGCCGCCAGGACCAGTCCCGTGACGCCCACGGGCAGGGCGTCCCCGGCGATGACCGCGAAGGCGTTGTCCGCGCGGGCGAGGTTCGGGTACAGCACCTTCGCGGCCGTGCCGATCACGGCTCCGGCCAGGGCGTAGGCCAGACAGTACGTGCCGGCCACGGTCCCGCCGTTCCGCGCGACCCGGTCGCTGCGGGCGGTGAAGACCCGCTGCCAGATGTCCTGGCCGATCAGCATGCCGAACGAGTAGACGAGCACGTAGGTGATGACCGTCTGCGTGCCGATGTTCATGGGGGAGAAGTAGTCGTCGGGCAGTTCCGCCCGCATCCCGTCCCACCCGCCGGCGCGGTACACCGCGAGCGGCAGCAGCAGGATCAGCACGCCGAGCGTCTGCACCACGAACTGCACCATGTCGGTGAGGGTGATGGACCACATGCCGCCGAGCGCCGAGTAGCAGACCACGATGGTGCCGCCGAGGAGGATCGCCGGCACCCGGTCGAGTCCGAGGACGACGTCGAAGATGGTGGCGTAGGCGATGGTCGACGTGGCGGCGAGCATCAGGGTGTACGCCCACATCACGATGCCGGACACCAGGGCGGACGGACCTCCGTACCGCAGTTCCAGCATCCGGCCGACCGTGTAGACGCGCAGCCGCGAGATACGGGCGGAGAAGACGATGCTGAGCACCAGCAGGCCGACACCGATCGTCACGACCAGCCAGGCGCCCGACAGGCCGTACCGGTACCCCAGGCCCACCCCGCCGATGGTGGAGGCGCCTCCCAGCACGATCGCGGCCATCGTGCCCGAGTACAGGGCCGGCCCGAGGCGCCGCCCGGCGACCAGGTAGTCGCTGGTGGACCGTGCTTTGCGCATGCCCCACCAGCCGACACCGACCATGCCCGCCAGATACATCACGATCACTGCGTAGTCGACGGTCATGAACGCTCCTCGGTCCGGGGGAGAGCGACGGTGGGGACACGTCGCGTGGGAGGAAGGCCGCGTCACAACCTAGGTATCCGCCGAACGGCTGAGAAGTGTACGTTTCCTCCACCCGCGGCCCGCGCCGTGTGCGCACCGCACCGTTCTTCTCGCCGCTCCGGGAGCCCTCGTGAACGACCCGCCGCCGCCCACCCCTTCGGTGCCGCTCGGCGCGCTGCTGGCCGACCGGAGCCTCGGGCTGGGGCAGGTCGCCGGCCCGCGGTCCACCGGGATCCGGGTCCACGCCGTCCACACCAGCGAGATGGCCGATCCTGTGCCCTACCTCCTCGGCGGCGAACTGCTGCTCACCGCCGGCGTGCACGCGACCGCGACCGCCGGGGGCGGACGGGACGCCGAGGCCCATTGGGACGGTTACGTCGCCCGCACGGTGCAGGCCGGTGCCGCCGCGCTCGGGTTCGGCATCGACCCCCTCTACGATGCGGTGCCGCCCGCCCTCTCCGCCGCCTGCGACCGGAGGGAACTCCCGCTGCTGAGGGTGCCCGGCAGGACCCAGTTCACGGCCGTGGCCCGGGTGATGTGGCAGTTGCTCGCCGATCGGCGCCACCGGGAGCTCCGCAGGCTGAGCGCTGCGCAGCAGGCACTCAGCAACGCGGCGACCAGGGCGCACCCGGTGCCGGCGGTGCTGGCGCAGTTGGCGGAGCAGACCGACGGCTGGGCGGTCGTCCTCGACGGGTACGGCCGGGACCTGGCGACGGCAGGCACCGTGCCCCCGGCTCCGGTGCGTGAGGATCTGGTGGGTCTCGCACGGCGGTTGAGCGCCTCGCCGTCCTCGGCGGCGGGAACCTCGCGGGCCTGGCGCCTGAGCGCCTTCGCCCTGACCGGCGGTGGTGACGAGCGGTTGGCGCTGGGCGTGTGCGCGCCCCACCACGACGGCAACGACGACGCGGTCGCCCGGGTCGCCGTCGTGCTGCTGTCGCTGCTCACGAGCCGGCGCGGCGGGACCGGCAGCGGGGGACGGCTCCCGGCCGCGCTGGTGCGTCTGCTGCTCGGGGCGTGTCCCGACGAGGCCGTGTCCCTGTTGCGCCCCGGGGCCGAGCGGTGGACCGTGGTCCACGGAAGGCGCCGCGGCCCCGCCGAGGACAGCGGCCCGCTGGCGCTCGCCGCGCTCGCGGCGGACCTGGACACCGATCTGCTCGACCTGGACGGCGACCTGCTGCGGGCGCTCGTTCCCGGGGACGGCCCCGCCGAGGCCCCGCCGGGGTGGACTCTCGGGGCGTCCTCACCGGCGCCGCCGGACGCTCTGGAACGGGCGGGCCGGGAGGCGGCACGGGCTCTGCGGCGTGCCCGGGCGGAGCATCGGCCGCTGGTTCGGCAGCGCCCCGTCGAGGGGCGTGACGTCTCCTCGCTGCTCGTCCCGGACGAGGCGCGACCGGTGGCCCGTGCGCGGCTGCGGCCGCTCCATGAGCGGCCCGAACTTGTCGAGACGCTGCGGATGTGGCTGTCGGTGCACGGCAGTTGGGACCGGAGTGCGGTGGCTCTCGGCGTGCACCGCAACACGGTCCGGCAGCGCGTCGCTCGGATCGGACGCCTGCTCGACGCGGACCTCGGTGACGCCGACGAACGGGCCGAGCTGTGGCTCGCGCTCCGGTGGCTGTGAGGCGGGGCCCGGCGGAGCCCGGCCGGCACGGCCGGGCTCCGCCGGGTGTCAGCCGAAGTGGAGGGTGATCGTCGTCCAGGCGCCGACGTGGACCTGGTCGCCGTCACGGAGCGGCACCGGCACGAAGGGCTGGATCGGGTCCTCGCCGCCGTTCACCGTCGTGCCGTTCGTGGAGTTCTGGTCGACCACCGACCAACTGCCGTCCGGCTGCGCCACGAGAAGGGCGTGCTGGTGGGACACCCCGGGGTCCTCCGGAGCCCGGCCCAGGTCGATGTCGGGGGACTCGCCCGTGGAGTTGCGGCGGCGCCCGATCGACACCTGCTGCCCGGTGAGCGGCAGTTCGTGCTCGGCCGAGTACGCCGGCAGGTTCAGCGCCGACGCCTCCGGGCCGCTGCGCTGCATCATCGCCGCGAAGTACTCGCGGTCCGGGGCGACGACCGCCGTCCAGGAACCCGACTGCGGCGGCCCCTGACCGCCTCCCTGCTGCGGCCCCGGTCCGCCCGCACCGCCCGGAGGAGGAAGTGTCCAGTCGCCGCTGGGCGGCGACTGCCGGCCCGTGTCGTGCGGGGCCGGTGGTGGCGGCTGCTGCGGGGCCTGGTGCGGCGGCGGGGCCGGCGGGGCGTGGGCTGCCTCCGCGGGCGCGCCGTGCGGCGGGTAGCCGTAGCCGCCCTGCGCCGGGTATCCGGGACCCTGCGCCGGTGGGGCGCCGCCGTGGCCGCCCCACGGGTCCGGCGGGGGAGCCTGCGGGTAGCCGTAACCCCCGCCGGGGCCGTGCTGCTGCGGCGGTTGCTGCTGAGGAGCCTGCGGGTAGCCGTATCCGCCCGGCGGCTGGGCCGGCGGAGCCTGCGGCGGGCCCTGTTGCGGGTGGCCGCCGTGCTGTCCGTGCGCCGGCCCGCCGTGGTGGGGAGGTTGCGGGTAGCCGTAACCTCCCTGCTGCGGCACGTGGCCCGGCGCCGGTTGCGGGGGAGCGGGCGGCGCACCCGGACCGGGAGGTCCCGGGACACCGGCCCCGGGCGGGCCGGACGGGCCGGGCATGCGGTGACCGCACACCTCGCACCAGTCGTCGGCCGCCGACTGGTGGCCGTTCGGGCAAGTCGGCATGGTCGTGCCTCCCCCATCATCACTGCGGCTCTGTCGGTACGGGCCCTCGCGGGCCGTGCACCGAGGGTCCCGGGGCGTGACCCGGACGACCCTCGTTCTCGTGGAACAGTACCCGGCGGGGGCCTCCCGGAGTCGACGCCGTCGGGAGCGGCCGGCGTGCGGCGGGCCACACCGCCCGCCGCACACGGGGGCGCGGCGCGCGGTGTGGCCTGGTTCGTCCGCCTTCAGGGGTGGTCCGCGGACCGTTGCGGAGTGGTGAACGGCACCACCGCCACCGTCACGTTGTCGTGGCCCCCGCCGTCGAGGGCCAGGCCCACCAGATGCCGTGCCGCCGCGAGCGGCCGCTCCGCGGCGTCCGGCGGTACCGCCTCGGCCATCTGCCGGGCGGTCTCGGCGTAGTTCCACAGACCGTCGCTGCACACCACGACCACACCGGAGCGGTCCGGCTGGAACGAGGCGGTGTGCGGGTCGAGTTCGTACGCGTCCGCGCCCAGCCAGCCGGTGATCGCGTGGGCGCGCGGGTCGGCCTGGGCCTGGGCCTCGGTCATCAGTCCCGAAGCGACCATATGGGCCGCCCAGGAGTCGTCCGTCGTCAGCCGGGCGGGGCGCGCGTCGCGGTCGTCGGGGACCCAGTAGGCGCGGCTGTCCCCCACCCAGCCGACGGTGAGTACGCCGGGCGTGACCACGGCACCGACGATGGTGCAGGCCGGGGCGTTGCGCTGGGCTGCTCGTTCCTCGTCGGTGGCCAGCACGTCCACGGCGTCCCCCGCGGCGACGAGCGCGTCGTGCAGGGCCTGCTGCGGATGCACGTCCCGCGGGAGGGAGGCGCACAGCGAGGCCGCCGCCGCCTCCGCGGCCGCCTCGGACGCCCGGTCGGACCGCTGGGCCGAGGAGACGCCGTCGCACACGACGGCGATGCGGGCGGCCTCCCCGGCGGGAGTGCGTGCGGCCGCGAGCGTGAAGAAGTCCTCGTTCCGACGGCGACGCAGCCCCAGATCGCTGACTCCTCCGGCACCGTCCCGCTCGCGTTCCCAGTGGTCGCGGGCGACGGGCTGCTGGTGCCCGCAGTCCGTGCAGTGGCCGTCGGGGCCGACGGCGCCGGTGCCGCAGGCCACGCAGTGTTCCGTGTCCGGGGAGTCGTCGCGGGTTTCCGCCGGTGCCGGGGCATCGCCGGGCCGGTGCGCGCCGTGCGCCGGTTCCGCGTGAGCGTCCCCGTCCCCGCCCGCCCCGGGCGCTCCCGCTCCCGGCCGGAGCGAGGTGGTCACGGGATCGTCCCCGACGGTTCCGGCGCCGCTTCCGTCGCCCGCACTCCCGGCGGCGAGCGGCGCGGGCGACGGCGGTGCGGGGGTCGCCTGCGGAACGGCGGGCAGCGCCGTGCCACAGGCGCCGCAGAAGCGGTCTCCCGCCTCCGCGGGTTCGTCGCAGCCGGGGCAGGCCGACGGTCGCTCGTTCTGTGGCATCGTCACACCCATGTTCGGGGGCGGATGCGGTTGGCCCGCTCCACCAGTTCGATCCTCTCAGAGCCGGACTGCGCCAGCCTGGCGAGGCGCCGCAGGGACCGCTCCAGGCCCTCCCGCAGCCGGCCCTCCTCCGGTACGGCCTCCAGCAGGGGCAGCACGTGCCCGTCCAGCACCGGCCGGGCGGCGATCACCCAGTCCAGCGCGCTCCCCAGCACCTCGCAGATCAGCTGCTCCAGGCGCAGCGCGTCGAGCCCGCCCTCGCGCAGCAGTTCCACCTGACGCCCGGCGGCGCACAAATCCTGGTACAGCGGTTCGCGGGGGTCGCGTCCCCGCAGGCGCGCCCGCACGGCCGCGACCCGCGCCGCCACGTGATGGCTGGAGGACTCCGGCACCGATTCCAGCGCTCCGACGGCCCCCGCTCGGTCGCCGAGCGCGAGGCGGACCCGGGCGAGTCCGAACGCGGCGCTCACGAACGCGTGGTCCGTCGCCCACACCAGCCGGTAGTACTCCGCAGCGTTGTCCCACTGGCCCAGGGCCTCCGCGCAGACGGCGAGGGCCAGCTTGGGAGCCGGCTCGCCGGGGAACGCGTCGTGCACCGCCTCGAAGGAGACCGCCGCGGTCCGCCGATCCCCGGACGTCAGCGCCGTGAGCCCGCGGTACCACACGACCCGCCAGTCGTCGGGGTGGTGCTCCTCCAGCGCGGCGAGCGCGTGCGCCGCGTACCGTCCGGCGTGCGGAGCGTCCGACTCCAGTCCGGCCCGCAGCTCCCGCAGCCGACGTTCCACGGAGTCGGCCGGTGCGTGCGCGAGAGCGGCCGCGACCTCCCCGGGGGACGAACCGGCCAGCCCCGCGAGGAACCCGGCGCAGGGGTCGCCCGGATCCACCAACGGAACGGGGAGTGCCAGCGCCGCCGCTGCCGTCCGGAAGGGAGCACCGGAGGGACCGGCCGTCGGAGCGGGCGGTGCCTGCGGCGGCGCCGCGCGTCGCCGACGCGTCGCCGGGCGCGGCCCGAGCACGGAGGGCTCGCCCAGCGCCGGACCCGCCGGTTCGCTGTCGACCACCCGCAGTTCCGTGCCGAAGAGGGACGAGAGCGCGGGCTGAGGCTGCCCCGTCCGCAGCGCGACGACCTCCCGCAGCACTCCCGTCAACTGCTCCGCCATGTCCTGGGCGGAGGCGAAACGGCGCCGCGGGTCGGGGTCGGTGGCGCGGACCAGGAAGCGGTGGAAGGACTCGTACCTCCGGAACACCTCCACTTCCTCCGGAGCCGGCAGGTCGGTGGCGTAGGTCGTGGTGCAGCCGGAGAAGTCGAAGGTGAGCACGGCCAGGGTCCGCGCCACCGTGTACAGGTCGGAGGCCACCGACGGGCCGACCCGGGGCACTTCGGGAGCCTGGTACCCCACCGTGCCGTAGACGGAGCTGCTGTCGTCGTCCATCCGGCGGACGGCCCCCATGTCGATCAGCTTGAGACGGTCCTCCTGCTGGATCGCGTTGTCGACCTTGAAGTCGCAGTAGAGCAGATTGCGGGCATGGAGGTGCCCCAGCGCCTCCAGGGCCTCGATGCCGTACGCGCAGGCCTGCTCGACGGGCAGCGGATCACGGCGCCCCTGCGGGGTGCGGCGGGCGTTGGCGATGTCCTTCAACGACCGGCCGCCGACGTACTCCATCACGATGTAGCCGTCGAGGCTGCCGGTGTGCCGGTCGGGGTGCTCCACGAAGTTGTAGATGCGGACGATGTTGGCGTGCTCGATCTCGGCGAGGAATCGGCGCTCCGCGATGGCCGCGGCCATCGCCTCCTCGTCCCCGGTGTCCAGCAGCCCCTTGAGAACCACCCAGCGCCCCGCGACCGCGTGGTCGACCGCCAGGTAGATCCAGCCGAGGCCGCCGTGCGCAAGACAGCCCGCGACCTCGTACTGGCCGTGCACCACGTCGCCGCGGCGCAGTTTGGGCACGAAGGAGTACTTCTTGCCGCACTGCGTGCAGAAGCCTTCGGTGCGTCCGGGACGGCCGCGCCGCGTGCGCCCCACGGGGGCACCGCACTCCGGGCTGCTGCAGAAGCGCCTCCGCTCCGGCACCTCGGGGTTCGCCAGCACCCGCGTCGCGGGATCGGCCCGCGGCACCTGCGGCACGGACACCAGTCCGGCCCCGAGGCGGGTGCGCGTCGACGCACCGGAAGAGGCGCGGGAGTTGCGGACCGACACCGACGGGGCGACACCGCGTTCGGACGGCCGCTCGGGCAGGCTCCCGGAGACCGAGCGCCGTGAGGCCCGGGACGGCGAGGAACCCGCGGCCCCGGCACTCGTGGTGCCGTCCACCGACCCGTACCCCGACGGTCCCGGGCGGCCGGGGCCCGTCCCGGGGGCCGTACCGGGGGGCGGCACCGGGGCTCCGGGGGCCGTACCGCAGACGGAGCAGAGCGAGGCACCCCCGGAGCCGGTGTCCCGATGGACGCCGGGGCAGCCCGGTTGCCGGCAGGCCCACCCGCCGGTTTCCGCGCGGTGCTCCGGATGCGGTGCTCCCTGCGCCTGCGAGGCGGTGTTCATGCGTCCCCCCTGTGCTCGACGGCGGCCCTGTCGCCCCGCCCCGATGCGTCGTCCTGGCCAGTCCCGCGGCCCTGGCGCGGCAGCAGGGCCTCCTCCGCCGCTTCCCGGTACCGGCGCAGGGCGGCCTCGGCAGCGCCGAGATCGCAGGGAACGCTCCACAGGATGCGGCGCGCCGCGTCGTGCCGTTCGGCCAGAACTGCGTCCCCAGCCATGCCCTGCTCGGTGATCCTCGCACGACAGGCGTCCAGCCTGCCCCGCAGTTCGGCCCGCACCGCGAGCGGCGCCGTCACCGCCTCCAGGGAGTCCCGTGCCCGCCCGAGTTCCTCCTCGGCCTGCTGCTCCAGCGAGTCCAGCAGCGGCGAGAGCCGGTTCCAGCGGGCGTACCGCCGGTGCTCGACGGCCCGCGCGGCCTGCTCGTACAGGGCGGTCGGCGGTCCGCTCACCGCGGGGACCTCCGAGGCGGCGATCTTCGCCAGCACCTCGGTGCGGGCCGTCCGGGCCTCGGCGAGGGTGCGGTCGGCGCGGGCCAGCACGTCGCGCAGCCGCAGCAGCCGCTCCTCCGCGTCCCGGCGTACCGTCAGGACGGCGTCGATCTCGCGGCGCACGTCCTCCAGAGCCCGGGCCGCGGTGTCGTAGCGTCGGGTGTCCGGACGTCCGCTGCCCGGGGCGGAACTGCCGCCGCCACCGGTCCAGAACTCCAGGGGGTCGCGGAGCACGTCGTCGCGCAGCCGGTGGAGTTCGGCCGTGATCGCCTCGAGTTCGTCACCGGACGGGTGTTCGCCGGGCCGCACCCCCACAGAGTGGGCGAGGGACCGGACGCGGCGCAGTTCCTCGGCGAGCAGGTCGATGCGGGCGGGCAGCGCCGACCACACCGTGTCCGCTGCCGCGACCACGTCGAGCACCTGGGCGTACCAGGCGTTCATGCGCTGCACCAGCTCGGTCAGCGTGACCTCCTCGCAGCGGTCCTCGGCCCCGGCCGCGGATTCCGCTGTTCCGTCCGGCCCTTCGACGGCCGCGGGTATCGCGACGGTGCCGCACAGCAGGGCCGTGAGGTCGGTCAGGTCGTCCCGGGTGGGCCAGCGGTGCCGGGCCCGGAGCTCACGGGCCCGGCGCAGGGTGGCGGTGTAGAGGTCGAAACAGGTCCACAGGCGGTGCAGGACGCGCTCCGCACCCTCCCATCGCCGGGCGGTCGTCCCGGCCAGGTCGGCCCCCTCCAGCAGGCGGCGCCCGGCATGGTCCTGCAGGGCGATGAGGGTGGACTCGACCGCTTCGCGCTCGGTGTGGAGACGGGACAGTTCACCGTCCGCCTCCTCCCGGCTCATGGCCGGTCCGGTGGGTCGCGGGGAGCCCATGATCACCTCGCTGCTCGGCTGCGGTCGCGCTCAGTCCTGGTACACCGGTTCCGGCGGAGCGGGGCGTTCCGCGGCGCCGCCCTCCATCATGGTGCCCAGCCACCGTTCGTACGAGGCCCTCCAGCGGCTCCGGTCGCCTCCCGCACGGTAGTTCTCGAGCACGCGGTTGACCCGGCGCACCAGGTCCTCGTCGTCCAGGTTCATGGCGACGCCGTACGGCTCGACCGTGACGGGCTCGCCGACGAGTTCCATCGCCGGATCCTGGGCGACCTGGCCGGCTCCGAGCGCGTTGTCGGTGAGGACGGCGTCGGCCTCGCCCAACTGGACCCTGACCAGGCAGTCCAGCTGGTTGGCGACCTCGACCCGCTGCACGTCCAGCGCCGAGTACTCCCCGTCCGTCAGCAGGCGCTGGGCCGTGGA
This sequence comes from Streptomyces callyspongiae, assembly GCF_047200695.1. Taxonomy (NCBI): domain Bacteria; kingdom Bacillati; phylum Actinomycetota; class Actinomycetes; order Kitasatosporales; family Streptomycetaceae; genus Streptomyces; species Streptomyces callyspongiae. The sequence goes on along the minus strand of NZ_JBJZOM010000008.1, from coordinate 189,030 downwards.
GCCCCTGGCGGTGCAGACGCGTTCGCCCTCGACGCTCTCGTCGAGGCCGGTGATGCCGCTGCCGCGCGGCACGACGAGCTGCTGTCCGCTGCGGAAGTACGCGGTGGAGAACGCCACCTGATCGGCTCGTTCGCAGTTGACGGTCATGGTGCGCACGACCATGTCCACGTCCCCGTTGCGGACGGCAGGTATCCGGCGGTCGGTGGGGATGGTCTTGAACACGATCTGCGGGTCCGGGCCCAGCAGGTCCTCCGCGATCGCGCGCACCAGGTCGATGTCGAACCCTGCCAACTCGCCCGTCGCCGGGTTCCGGTAGCCCCAGAGGTAGCTGTTCTGGTCGACCCCCGCGATCAGCCGGCCGCGCTCCTGGACGCGTCGCACCGCGGTCCCGGCGGCCGCCGAGGGCCGCAGACTGGCCGTGGGAGGCAGGCCGTCGGCGCACGCGGTGGGCTGTGCGGGAGAGCCGGGGCGCGCCACGGAGCCCGCGGGGGCGGTGAGTGGAGCCGCCCGGTGGTGTGCGGCCCGTGCCGCCGTCCCCGACCTCACCGCGGTGTCCCCGGAACCGCCCGCGGGCAGCGTGTTCACCGCGGCCAGCAGTGCCGTGACCGCGGCGGCCGACGCGAGCGCCGTCGTCCGTCGTCCGCCCGTCGCTGTGCTGTCGAACCTGCCGGTGCCCGGCACGTGGCGCCTCCTCATCGGTACTCCGCCAGGCCGCGTCCGATGCCGAACAGGACGCCCGCCGTGCCGAGCACGGCCAGTACCGCCGCCCCGGCCGCAAGTCCCGTCAGCGCGGCGCGGCCGTCGGATGCCGCCGTCGCGAACTCCGCCTGTTCATGGGCGCTCGCCTCCCGCAGGGAGGTGCTGACCCGGTCGAACGCCTCGCCGGTGGTGTCCGCCTCCCGGCCCGTCACCCGGGCGACGGCGGCGGCGTAGTCCCCGGCGTCCTCCGCCGCTGCCGCCTCGCGGTGCCGGGCACGCCAGTCGTGGAGCGCCCTCCGGGCGGTCTCGACCGGCTTCCGTCCGGCCGGGTCGTCGGCCAGCTCCAGCGCCTCGCCGAGCAGACCGTCCGGAGTGCGGCTCTCCCCGCTCTCCGGGCCGGCCACCCGTTCCATCAGCCGAACCGAGCGCTCCTCGTACAGCCCGCCGGCGCCGCGGGTGACGAGCCACATGTTCTCGGCGCCGCGCGCCTGGAGCGAGCCGGTCCACGCCTCGTTGAGTACGTGCAGCGATCGGGCGCCCTGCTCGTCCGCGGCGTCGAGGGAGGAGCGGGCCAGCGCCGTGGCCGCCGTGAGCCACAGCAGCGCGAGGAGCGTCGCCGCCGTGGCACCCACCAATCCGGGGCTCAGCACCCGGTTGGTGCGGAGGTAGTGGCGCCGCTGAGCCGCGCCGAGCGCGCCGAGGGCCAGGATTCCGGCGGCAGTGGCGGCCCACGGCCAGGATCGGGCCCGTGCCTGGTCGGCGCGGAGCCGGGCGGTCTCCGCCCGGTGCAGATCCCGCGCCGAGGGGAGCAGCTTCTCGTGCATCTGTTCGTTCGCGTAGCGGAGGTAGGCCCCTCCCAGCGGCAGCCCCTGCCGGTTGTCGGCCTGGGCCGCGCCCACCAGGCCCGTGTAGTGGGGCAGTTCGCGGTTGAGTTCGGCGATCTCCCGATCCGCCGCACCGGAGCTCTCGCTGTCGGCGGCGGCCTTGGCCAGCAGTTCCGAGGCGCGGCGGATGTCCCGCACGTAGCGCTCCCGTACCGTGCGCGATGCCTCGCCGCCGGCCAGGAAGCCGTCCGCGGCCGTGGTGTCGGCGTCCGCCAGGGAACGGTAGAGGTGTGCCGCGTTCTCGCTGAGCGGCTGGCTGCGGTCGATCACGGCGTCCGCCGCGGAGGCGCGCTCCGACACCTGCCAGGCCGTCAGGGCGCCGAAGCAGAGCAGGAGCAGAGCGAGGACGGCGCCGAGCCCGCGGAGGCGGCCCGGTTCGGTGGTGGCGGCCCGGCGGCTGCGGTGCAGCGCGTCACGCCAGGCACCGCGGCGGGCCGGCGGTACCGGCTGCTCCTCGGGCACGGAGCGCCGCCACGTCGGCGCCGAGGACGGCGGCGGCACACTCGGCGGCCATGCTGCGGGCGGCTGACTCACGCTGATACTCCCCCTGGACGTGCGTTCCCCGCGCAGCAGTATGACGGCAGACGCCCGCGGGAACATCGGGCGGCCCCGGATCTTGTTCCTATCGCGACGTTCCCGCGCGTCCCAGAGGGTGCCGCGGATCCGTGGCGAAGACCTGTGCCCGCAGCCGGGAGCACGCGGCAGCCGGCGCGTGCGTGCGGTCGAGGCCGAGGAGGGCGGCGCCCAGCACCGGCGGGTCCTCGCACATCACCGGGACGGCCGACGGCGCCCGCTCCGCCAGCTGTTCGTGCAGCCGCTCCTCCAGCACGCGGCGCCGTGCGGCGAGTACGCCGCCGCCCAGCACCACCGGGGTGGCGCGCTGCGTCAGACCGAGTGCCTCCAGCGCGACCACGGCGAGGGCCACCACCTCGTCCGCCTGCCGCCGCACCACCGACCGCGCCACCGGGTCGCCCTCCTCGGCCGTCGCGAACAGCACCAGTGCCGCCTCCGCACGCCGTGCCGGGGACAGGTCCCCCAGATGCAGTGCCTCGATCAGCGCGTACATCGACGGCAGGCCGAAGCGGGCCGGGAGCCGTTCCGCGAGCTCCGTGTGCTCGCCCCGCCCGTCGGCGGCACGCGCCGCATGCCACAGCGCCTCCTCCGCCAGCCACGCTCCGCCGCCCCAGTCGCCGGAGAGACGTCCGAGCGCGGGGAAGCGATGCGTGCGCCCGGCGCCGTCCTGCGCCACGCAGTTGATGCCGGCGCCGCACACCACCGCCACGCCGTGACGCTCCGCGGTGGCGTCCGCCAGACCGGCCCGCAGCAGGGCGAAGGTGTCGTTCCGGACGACGTGGCGGATACCCCAGCCCCGCGCCCGCACCGCCTCCGCCAAGTCCCGTTCCTCCCGCGGCAGGTCGGCGTTGGCCAGGCAGGCGACCACTTCCTCTGCGAGCGGGGCGCCGCCCTCTCCCGGGCAGGCCGCCGCCTCGGCCGCGCTGGCCACCACGGCGGCCAACTCCGCCATGGCGGCGCGGACCCCGACGGTGGGCGGGCGGAAGCCGCCGCCGCGCGCGGAGCCCAGCACCCTGCCGTCCCGCGCCACCAGCGCCACGTCGGTCTTGCTGTTCCCGGCGTCGACAGCGAGGACCGCGGCGTCCGGAGCGCCAGGGGTCAAAGCCACGGGAGGTACTCCCGGTTGTGCGCGAGGAGCCTGTCGGCGAGTGCCTCGGCGCGGTCGTGCTGACCGATCAGCGGATGGGCGAGCAGCGCCTTCTCGACGCGGTGGCGTCCGCCGTGCAGTGCCGCCTCCCGCGCCAGTTCCTCGTACGCCGATACGTGCGCGACGAGCCCGGCGTACAGCGGGTCGAGTGCCGGAGCGGGCAGCGGTTCGGCACCCGAGGGCGACACGTGCGCCGGTACCTCGACGACGGCGTCGTCGGGCAGGAACGGCAGCGTGCCGCCGTTGCGGACGTTCACGGCCTGCACCGAGCCCGCCTGCCCCGTGCCGCCGGTTCCGTCCCCGAGCAGCGCGGCGGTGAGGGCGACGGCGGCCTCCGAGTAGAAGGCGCCGCCGCGCTGCGCGAGCAGGTCCGGCTTCTCCCGCAGCTCCGGGTCCGCGTACATCCGCAGCAGCCGCTCCTCCAGCCGGGCCACGTCGCTCGCGCGGGACGGCTCGGTGCGCATCCGGGCCACCACGCTGTCGTGCGCGTAGTAGTAGCGCAGGTAGGGGGAGGGGACGAGGCCGAGCCGCGCCAGGACGGCGTGCGGCAGCCGCAGTTCCTCCGCGAGCTCCGCGCCGTGGTCGGCGAGCAGGCGCGGCAGCAGGTCGGGTCCGTCGGGACCGCCGTGCCGCACGGCGAGCTCCCAGGTGAGGTGGTTGAGCCCGTAGTGCTCCAGGTGCAGTGCGTCGGGCCGGGTGCCCAGCAGGGCGGCGAAGGTTCGCTGCAGATGGATCGCGACGTTGCACAGCCCCACGGCGCGGTGCCCGGCGTCCAGCAGCGCCCGCGTCACGATGCCCACCGGGTTGGTGAAGTCGACGATCCATGCGCGGGGGTTGCGGCGGCGGATGTGCTCGGCGATGTCCAGCACCACCGGCACGGTGCGCAGCGCCTTGGCCAGGCCGCCCGCTCCGGTCGTCTCCTGGCCGACGCAGCCGCACTCCAGCGGCCAGGACTCGTCCCCGCCGCGCGCCGCCTGCCCGCCGACCCGCAGTTGCAGCAGCACCGCGTGCGCCTCCACGGCCGCGTCCAGGTCGCTGGTGGTGGTGACCTTCGCCGGATGGCCCTGCGCGGCGAGGATGCGGCGGGCGAACGAACCCACGGGGGCCAGCCGGTCCGTCGAGGGGTCGATGAGGACGAGCTCCTCCACGGGCAGGCTGTCCCGCAACCGGGCCAGTCCGTCCACGAGTTCGGGTGTGTAGGTGGAGCCGCCGCCGACCACGGCGAGTGTGATGCTCAACGGTGCCCTCCGGGACGCGGGAGCGGACAGGACAGCTCCGGACCCTAGCCGCCCGCCGGGCGGCCGGGGGAGTGCCGCGACGCGCCCGCGGCGGCTACTCGCCCGTCGAGCCGTCGACCGCCTCCCTGAGCAGGTCGGCGTGGCCGTTGTGACGCGCGTACTCCTCGATCAGATGGGTCAGCACCCAGCGCAGCGAGACCCGGTCCCGGCCGCCCCACGCGGCGTGCGCGACGTCGAGCGCGCCCGGCCCGTCCTGCGCGAGGCGTGCCGCCACGACGGCACGGGAGCGCTCCACGCGCTCGGCCCACAGCCGCCGCAGCCCCTCGCCCGACTCCTCCGCGGCGCTGTGCCACTCCCAGTCCGGCTCCGCCCGCCAGTCCACGTCGTGCCACGGCGACGGCAGCTCCTCGCCGGCGACCACCTCGGTGCACCAGTGGTCCTCGACGAGCGCCAGGTGCTTCAGCAGGCCGCCCAGCGTCATCGACGTCGGCGGCAGCGGGGTCCGCAGTGCCTCGTCCCCCAGGCCGCGGCATTTCCACTCCAGGGTCGCGCGCTGGTGCTCCAGGAAACCCAGCAGCGTCGCCGCCTCGTCCCCCCGGTGCGGCGGTTCGGGCCGTCCCTGCGCGTCGGTCTCCGCGCAGGGCTCCGTGTCGGATTTCGCTTCGGTCATGTGCGGCACGGTAGCCGCCGCCTCACGCATCCGCGCGGGATTTCCGCAGCGAGACCCGGGCCGCACCGGCGCCGAGCGACGCGTCGTCGACGATGCGGATGCCGCGGGCATCGAGCGTCCGCTTGATCCGCCAGCGCAGTTCGCGCTCCACGCCGACCGCCTTCCCCGGCATGGTCTTCGCGGCGACCCGTACCGTCATGGAGTCCAGCGTGAGCGCGTCCAGGCCGAGGACCTCCACGCCGTCCCACAGCAGCTCGTCCCAGGGCTCGGAGTCCGCCAGGTCCTGGCCCGCCGCCGTGATCGCCTCGCGCACCCGGTCCAGGTCCTCGGCCGCGTGCACCTGGACGTCCACGGACGCCGTGGCCCACCCCTGGCTCAGGTTCCCCACCCGCTTGATCTCGCCGTTGCGCACGTACCAGATCTCGCCGTCGTCGCCGCGGAGCTTGGTGACCCGCAGCCCGATCTCGAGCACGATTCCCGTCGCCTCGCCCGCGTCGACCCGGTCACCGACGCCGTACTGGTCCTCCAGCAGGATGAACGTCCCGGTGAGGACGTCGGTCACCAGGTTCCGGGCGCCGAAACCGAGGGCCACACCGGCCACGCCGGCACTGGCCAGCAGCGGGGCGAGGTCGATGCCGAGAGTGGAGAGGACGACCATCCCCGCGGTGCCGAGGATCAGCACGGAGGAGATGCTGCGCATCACCGAGCCGATCGCCTCCGACCGCTGGCGCCGTCGTTCGGCGTTCACCAGGAGGCCCCGCAGCGCGTTGCCCGCCTCGGCCTCGGACCTCCGGTTCATCCGTTCCACGAACGTGGTGATCGAGCGCCGTACCAGGAAGTTGAGCACCAGGGCGACGGCCAGGATCACCAGGATGCGGACGCCGCCGCTCAGCCACGACTCCCAGTTCCGCTCGACCCAGCCGGCGGCGTCGCCCGCCGAGCGCCGGGCGTCGTCGAGGGAGGGGACAGTCGGGTCGGGAGAGGGCTCTGCAGAGGCCGAGAGGAACACTGGTCAACCTTCCGTGCGGGTACGCGCGCCGCACCGCGGGGGCGCTGACGGACCTGGGGGCGTACGCGGACGGACGTCGCCCACACTAACGGCGCAGCTCGCGCCGCCCGCGGTTCCACGTGCCGGTGTGACGTGTTCGGCGTCGTCCGCGGCGGTGGACGGGGCGGTGGTGTGGCGCAAAACACGCTCGGTGCGTTACCGGGCCGTGGTGGCGCGGGAGCAGGGGCAGGCGACACACTGAGGTGAGATCGTCCCGGCGCGAGCCACGCGCCGCCGACGTACAAGGAGGCACCGTGCCGCATGTCCTGGTCCTCAACGCGTCGTACGAGCCCCTGGGCGTCGTACCGCTCCGCCGCGCGCTCATCCTCGTGCTCAACGACAAGGCCGTGTGCCTCGAGGAGTCCGGCGCCCTGATGCACAGCGCGACCCGCGTCATCCCCGCCCCCAGCGTCGTCCGTCTGAAACGGTTCGTGCGGGTGCCCTTCCGGGGGCCCGTGCCGCTGACCCGCCGCGCGCTCTTCGCCCGCGACGGAGGCCGCTGCGCGTACTGCGGTGGCGTCGCAACCAGCGTCGACCACGTGATCCCGCGCAGCCGGGGAGGTCAGCACACCTGGGAGAACGTGGTGGCCGCCTGCCGCCGCTGCAATCACGTCAAGGCCGACCGCCATGTCGCCGAGATCGGCTGGCGGCTGCGTCACAAACCCGCACCGCCGTCCGGACTGGCCTGGCGGATCATCGGCACGGGACACCGGGACCCGCGCTGGTTGCCGTACCTGCAACCGTACGGAGCCGACGACGCCATGGCCCGGGTGGACGGCAGAATACCTGCCTGAATCCGGGCCTTCGCTGTGTCGTGACCCGTGCCTGCTGCCGGAGGCAGCGTCCCCGAGGCCTGCGCCCTTCCCGCGCTTCCCGTCGTCCTCACGGATCGCGTACGCCTCCACCGACCACAGCGAGTAGCCGAAGCGGGTCGCGCGCTCCACGCCCTGCATGCGCAGGTAGCGGGTGTCCGGCGGGGTGTCCATCCGCACGGTCTCCCTGCCGCCGCGCCCGTGGCCGACCTCCGCGACGGTTCGCCACGTCCGTCCGTCGGGCGACGCCTCGATGCGGTAGCGCCTGCCGTACGCCTCCTGCCAGTGGAGTACCAGCCGCCCCACGCGCGCGGGGCCGTCCAGGCGCAGCTGCAGCCAGGCGTCGTCCTGCGGAGGCGACGACCAGCGGCTCTCGGGGTCGCCGTCGGCCGCCGCCGGGGCCGGGAAGTCCGGAGTCTCGTCCGCCGAGGAGGTGACCTCCGCGCGGCGTGCCAGATCGGGGCCGCCCGTCGCGGGGAAGGCCCGCACGGTGACGCTCTGCCGCTGGCCGCCGAAGGCCACATCCACCCGGTGCGCGCCGGGCCGTACGTCGGGGGCGGCGGTGATCTCCAGCGGCACCTCGGTCGTGGCGCCCTGCTGGACCGTGACCTGTGACGGCGCCCGCACCGTCAGCCCGTCCGGGGCGTCCACACGCAGCGCGCCCCGCACGTCCCGGGGGCTGCGGCCGGTCAGTACGGCGTCGACCTTCGCCGGGGCGCCGCCCGTCGTCGCGTACGCCTCCTTGTGCGACAGCTCGAGGGCGGTACCGGGCGTGTCCGCGTACCAGGGGGTGATCTCGTGCACCACCGGACGGCGCGAGTCCTCGTGCCAGCGCAGCCGCACGGCGTCGGCGGTGACACCCCCGGCGTCCGCCTGCGTCCAGCCGCCCTCCGACAGCTGCCCGACCCGCTGCCAGGCTCCGTCGGGCGTGCGCACGTCGATGTCCGCGCGGGTGTCCGAACCCGGCCCGGACAGCACGGTCACCGCGGCGAGCGGGCGCGCAGCGGGCAGCTCCAGCGTGACGGCGTCTTCCACGGGGTCACCGGGAGCCGTACGGGCCCGGTAGGCGGTGCCGGGGTCGCTGTCCGCGGCCTTCCGCACGGAGCCCCCGCGCCGCCCGGCGGGGCCGTGGACCGCGGTGGACCGCGCGGGCGCGTCGCGGTCGTGCACGCCGGCCCAGCCGTCCGCCGTCCGCAGCGCCCGGTCCAGGAATGCGGGCAGCACGCCCTTCCCGACCACGGCCGAGGCGTCCTGCGCCTCGGACCGCAGCCGGCGCAGCTCGAGTTGGGCACGCCAGGCGCTCGTGCCGTCGCCCCGCGACTGGGCCAGTAGCAGCCCCACCGCCGTGTCGCCTGCCCGGCCCAGCAGGGAGAGCTGGCGCAGCCACGGCTCCGCGTCCCGGGCCAGTCGCCCGGGCACCTGCCGGGGGGACCGCTCCATCGCCCGGAAAGCCTCCCGGAGGTGCTCGGCAGCCTCCCGGAGCTGCTTCCGGTCGCCGGAGCCGTGCGCGGCCCAGAAGTCCTCGATGAGTGGCCGCAGGTACGCCGACTCCTCGCGGCCCAGCATCGAGGACGCGTCGTTCCCGGCCAGTGCCCCGACCGCCTCCCGGCTGCGGGGGTCGGTGCCGGCCAGTTCCTCGATCGCCGCCCGCCACGACTCCTCCGGGTGGTAGTCGCGCGGATTCCATGCGAAGTCGGCGGCGGTGAACAGCGGGATGCGGGAGGCGACGGGCTGCGCCATGGCGCCTGCGAGCAGTCCGGCCGACCCGCCCGCCACCGCCGGGTCCCGACCCTGGTAGGGCCCGAGGAAGAGCCGCTCGGGGGCGTAGTCGTTCACCGGGTAGTTGTCGGTGGTGACCACCGGCTGCTCCGGGTAGGCCGCGCGGACGTCCGCCAGTTCCCCGCCGGTGACGGTGCGGGGCACCACACCCACCCCCGTCCAGGCCACCTGCACTCCGTCGCGGAGATGCCGGGCGAGCGCCGTGCGGTAGGCGGTGCGGCCCTCCTGGTAGAACTCCGTGGGAAGCACGGTCAGCTGCTGCAGGTCCAGGTGTCCGCGGGCACGGGCCGCCGCGAAGTGGGCCGCGACATGGTTGGCGAGTTCCGCCTGCGCGCGTGCCGCTGCCTCCGGGCCGGTCCCGTACGTCTCCGCGTCCGCGCTGCAGTGCCACTCCCGGTAGCTCACGTCGTCGAACTGCAGGTGGAAGGCGCGGAAGCCCAGCGCCCGCATGGCGTCCAGCTTCCGCACCAGCGCCCGGCGGTCCTCGGGCGAGGAGAAGCACAGGCTCTGGCCCGGCGAAACGGCCCAGCCCAGCACCACGTGGTTCTCCCGGGCACGCTGTGCCAGTGCACGGAAGTCCGCCCGCTCCGCCGCGGGGTAGGGGTCGCGCCAGCGGGCCGCCTGGCGGTAGGGGTCGTCTCCGGGGGCGTAGAGGTAGCGGTTCTGCTTGGTACGGCCCAGGAAGTCGAGCAGTTCGAGGCGTTCGGCCCGGCTCCAGGGCTCGCCGTAGAACCCTTCGGTGACGCCGCGGACCGGCGCGGTGGGCCAGTCCCGTATCCGCACGCCGGGGAATCCGGGCACGCCGTCCCGCTCGACCACCAGCCGGCGCAGCGTCTGTGCGGCGTGGAACAGTCCGTCCTCGCCGGTCCCCGCGAGCGCGACGGTGGCCCGGCCGTCGGTCTCGCCCACCGCCAGCCGGTAGCCGCCGGGCGGCAGGTCTCCCGTCGGGGACGCGCCGAGCGCCCGCAGCGCCGGACCGGCAGCCTTGTCGCCCACGCGCACCACGGTCCCGCGGAGCGGCCCGTCCCCGCCGGTGTCGGTCTCGTGGACCGTGCCGGCGCCCGCGTCCCGGAGCGCCGCCTGGACGGTGCGCACCGCGAACCGGTCCGCGTCGGTGTCGGCGACGAGGGTGACTTCGCCGTCGACGGGAGCGAACGCCCCGCCGGCGCGGACGGACTGGGGTCGTGGCCGCACGGACGGCACGCCGGACGCGGTCCGTTCGCCCTCGCCCGCCTGCGGGGCGTCGCCCGGACCGTTGTCGGCGGGAGCGGCCTGCGCGGCCGGGGAGCCGCCGAGGAGGCCGGAGACGACGGAGGCGACAAGTGCGGCGGCGCCGGCCCGCCGCGCCAGGCGGCGAGGACGGCGCGGCCCGGGCACGACCGGTTCCGATGACTCCACGACGGCTCCCCTGATCGGCGGCGTCTCCGTGCGCCGCGCTGACGTCGACCTGTGCTGTCCCCCGCCTGCGGAGTCTCCCCCGCGCAGGCCCCGGTCACCCGGCGTGCGTCGTCCCGGGTACGGGGTCTGCCGTCCGGGGCGGAGCGGCCCGGCGCCCGCGTTCCCCGGGGCGCCGGGCCGCTCCCGCCGAGGCGGCAGTGCACCAATCTAGCGGTACGCGACGGAAGTCGGCCCCGCACGTACGGCGCCGGTGTGCCGTCCCTTCCCGGCGCCCCGGCCGGGGGCACGGAACCCGAATGACACAGGGGGTGGCAGGGCATCGCCCTGGGTGAGCGCGACGTAAAATGTGGAGTGCGATGGCCGTGATGTCCGAATCATGTTCGCGTACGGGCGCCTCCCGCAGGCAAATCGCCGCAGAAAAGTACGTGAGGTCGGCCACGATCGTTCGCCGAACACCCTTGCCGTCCCGCAGGCTGGGTAGGGCTCGCAATGACCACGACCATCCATGAACGGAGGCCCGCCGTGGCCACGTCCGCAGAAGCACTGATGACCGTACTGATTCCCAAACAGGCGCACGGGCCGGTGGAACCGGCCGGAGTCTCCGACCCCGACTCCGGTCTGGACGGCTCGTGCACCTGCGGTTGCGCCGAAGCTCCCCTGACCAGCGAGCCCCCGCTCGCCGATGTGGCTCCCCTGACCAGCGAGCTGCCCATCGCCGCCGAACTGCCGCTCACCAGTGAGCCGACCGGTACCGGATTCGGCACGGAGTCCACGGACATCTGATGGAGCGCCTCGCGCGGCTCGCGGCGGCGCACGGTGTCTCCACGTTCCACGAGCCCCGACAGGGCTCCGTGGTCGAACCCCCCGAGGAAACCCTCGTCGCCGTACTCGGCGCCCTCGGCGTCGACGCCGCGTCCCCCGAGCCGTACGCGAGGCTCTGTCCGAGACACGACCGGCAGGCGCGGAACCGACTGCTTCCGCCCACGGTCGTCCTGCTCTCCCCGTCCGGAACCGGAAACCTTCCCGACCTGCCCGAGGGCACCGCACTCCGCGTCCACGCCGAGTCCGGGCAGTCGACCGTGTGCCCGCTCCTTCTCTCGGAGCGCCGGAAGGCGCGGCGCGGCGGCCGGAGCCTCGGCCTGCGGCGCGAGGTTCCCCCTCGCCCCCCGGCCGATGCGCCGCCTAACGCGATGTCCTCGCCGACCGGGGCTCCGCGCTGGAGGACCACACCACCTGGTGCGCCCTGGCGGAGGTGCACGCGCTCTTCGAGGAGCTCCCCGACGCACTGGAACCGTGACCGCCGCCCCGATCGGAGCACCGCATGTCGCTCACCCACCCCGGCGGCCCGCTGGCGCCGCGGCACCCCGCCGCCGTCAACTACCGGATCGACGGGCCGGCGCACGTCCTGTTCCAGCATCCCTTCCCCCGCCGCGTCCGCGCCCTGCTCGACGGCCGCACCGTGCTGGACACCGTGCGCGGCACCCTGGTGCACGAGACCGGGCTGCCGCCCCAGCTGTACGTCCCGCGCGAGGACGTCCGCACCGACCTCCTCGTACCCAGCGACCACCGCACCCACTGCCCCTTCAAGGGCGACGCCGCCTACGCGTCGGTGAGCGCCGGTGGCCGGGTCGCGCAGAACGCCCTGTGGCACTACCCCGACCCCGTCCCGGCGGCCGCATGGCTGCGCGGCCTCGTCGCCCTCTACTGGGACCGGATGGACACCTGGCTCGACGAGGACGACGAGGTGTTCGGGCATCTCGCGGACCCCTATCACCGGGTCGACGTGCGGCCCGCTTCCCGCCGGGTGCGGGTCCTCGCCGACGGGGTGGAGATCGCCGCCACGCACCGGGCGATGCTCCTCTCGGAGACCGGGGTGCCCAACCGGTTCTACGTGCCGTGGGCGGACGTCCGCGCCGTGCACGTGGAACCGGCCGTGACCCGCACCGACTGCCCGTACAAGGGCCGGGCCTCGCACGGCTCGCTTCACGCCGGCGACCTCCGCCTCCCCGGTGCCGCCCACTGGTACCCCGAGCCGCTGCCGGAAGCGGCCCGCGTGGCCGGCCACGTCTGCTTCACGGGCGAGGGTGTCGAGACCCGCTGCGAGGACCCGGAAGCGGACTGAGGCGCGCCGCCGGGACGGAGGCCGAGCCGACCCCGGGCGCGCGGGCCGCGAGGCCATTGGTTACCGTCGGGGACGTGAAGACGAACGCCAAGACGAACGCGCTGCGCGCCGGTGCCCTGACGGCCGGTACGGCCGCCCTCACGGCTCTCACCACGTCCCCCGCCCTCGCCGTTGTCCGTGACGACGGCGACCAGCCGGGAGAGGGCATCAGCCTGGTGGAGACGCTCGGCCTCTACGTCGTCGCCCCCATCGCGCTCTTCCTCATCATCGCCGCGCTCGTCGTCGTCGGCGACAGGTCCGGCACGCAGCGCCACGGCAACGACTGACACGCTCCCGGCGTTCACGCCTCGCCGCGCGCACAGCGGCGGTCGTCGGGGAGCCGGCGGGCCGGCCGTCCTGCCGTCGCGGGCATCGTCAGTGAGATCCAGGTGTCGGGCGGCACCCCCGGCAGTCGGTCGGGCACCGCTCGGTGCTCCTCGGTCCACTCGTCCCCGGTGGCCCGGGTGGCGACGCGCCGCCAGAAGCGCACGGCGGTGGAGTTGGCGTCCTGGAACGGGATGCCCCACCGGCCGGGGTGCAGCTCCAGAATCCGGACGGCGGCGGGCAGGCCGAGACCCGAGCGGCGCGCTCCGCGGATCACGAAGAAGCTGTTCATGACGCGCACCGGAGCAGCCAGACCGCGGACGAACGCGAACCCCACGGGCTGCTCGTCCCGGGCCAGCAGGTAGGGGACGCGGTCCGCGGTGTCGTCGAAGGCCGCCTCGAGCCGCTCCTGGCCGTAGCGGCCGTCCGGTCCGGGCAGGTCCTGCGACACCTGGAACTCCGACATGTCGTGGCGGAACAACTGCCACAGCCGTTCCACAAGGGGGCGGTCGGCGGCCTCGGCGCGCCGGACGGCGGGGCCGTTCACGCCACGCTGCCCGGGGCACGGAGCGAGCGGCTGCGGCGTTCCCCGGCACAGCGCGCGGCGGGCGCGGCCGGACGGGAGAGGGCGTTGGTCATGGAGCGATGCTAAGGGCCGCCTGGGGCGCGGAGTTGCCGGTTCGTTCACACCGGCCGGTGGCTGTACCGGTCCGCTGCACTGATGAGTGCGGTGTCGTGTCGTGCCCGGCGCCGCCCGGGGCAGCGCCGGGCACGACCTCACAGCGTGCCGGTCAGCCCGCGGAGCGGGCGGCCGCCGCGTCGGCGGTCCGGGCGTTCAGCGCCCGCGCGACACCCGCACGCGACTCCGTGACCAGACGCCGCAGCGCCGCCGACGGCTCGGCCTCGGACAGCCAGCGGTCGGTCGCCGCCAAGGTCCCCTCCGCGACCTGCACGGTCGGGTAGAGGCCCACCGCGATCTGCTGCGCCATCTCGTGGCTGCGCGACTCCCAGACGTCCTTGAGCGCCGCGAAGTACTTCTCGGTGTACGGCTCCAGGAGCTCCCGCTGATCGGTCTGCACGAAGCCGGCGATCACCGCTTCCTGCACGGCGTTCGGCAGCGTGTCGGACTCCACGACGGACGCCCACGCCGCGGCCTTCGCCTCCGGGGTCGGCAGCGAGGCCCGCGCCGTCGCGGCGTGCCGCTCGCCGGCGGAGGTGGCGTCGCGCTTCAGCTCGTCGTCGATCTCCGCCTCCCCGGCGCGCCCGGTGGCCGTCAGCCGCTGCAGCAGCGCCCAGCGCAGGTCGGTGTCGACCGCGAGCCCCTCCACGGAAACGGAGCCGTCCAGCAGCCCCGACAGGAGGTCCAGCTGCTCGCCGGTCCGTGCGGTCGCGGCCAGAGCCCGGGCCCAGGCCAACTGGTGGTCGCTGCCGGCCTCCGCGGCGCGCAGTTGCTGCCGGGCGAACTCCGACCAACGGCGCAGCCCCTCCTCGCGCCACTCCGGCGCGGCGTACAGGTCCAGCGCCAGCTTGACCTGCCGGTGCAGGGACTGCACCACGCCGATGTCGGACTCCTTGCCGATGCCGGAGAGCACCAGCTCCAGGTAGTCGCGGGCCGCCAGCTCGCCGTCCCGCGTCATGTCCCAGGCGGCCGACCAGCACAGTGCGCGCGGCAGGGACTCGGCGAAGTCGCCCAGGTGGGCGGTGACCGACGCCAGGGACTCCTCGTCGAGCCGCACCTTCGCGTAGGACAGGTCGTCGTCGTTCAGCAGCACCACCGCGGGGCGGGCCCGGCCCCGGAGTTCGGCGACGTGCGTGAGCTCCCCCGTCACGTCGAGTTCGACGCGGTCGGTGCGCACCAGCTTTCCGCCCGCCGACTCGTCCAGGTCGTACAGACCGATCGCGATCCGGTGCGGACGCAGCGTCGACTCGCCCGACGCGCCCTCCGGCAGTGCGGGCGCCTCCTGGCGCACGGCGAAGGAGGCGATGTTCCCCGAGCCGTCGACATCGATCACCGGGCGCAGCACGTTGATGCCCGCGGTCTCCAGCCAGGCCTTCGACCATGCCTTCAGGTCGCGGCCGGAGGTCTCCTCCAGTGCGCCGAGCAGGTCCGTCAGGCGGGTGTTGCCCCACTCGTGACGCTTGAAGTACGCCTGCACCCCGCGGAAGAACTCGTCCATCCCCACGTACGCGACGAGCTGCTTCAGGACGGAGGCGCCCTTGGCGTAGGTGATGCCGTCGAAGTTGACGAGCACGTCGTCCAGATCGCGGATCTCCGCCATGATCGGGTGCGTGGACGGCAGCTGGTCCTGCCGGTACGCCCAGGTCTTCATCTGGTTGGCGAACGTCGTCCAGGCGTGCGGCCAGCGGCTGCCCGGCGCGTACGCCTGGCAGGCGACGGACGTGTACGTGGCGAACGATTCGTTCAGCCACAGGTCGTTCCACCACTCCATGGTGACCAGGTCGCCGAACCACATGTGGGCCAGCTCGTGGAGGATCGTCTCCGCCCTGATCTCGTACGCGGCGTCCGTCACCTTCGAGCGGAAGACGTACTGGTCGCGGATGGTCACCGCACCCGCGTTCTCCATGGCGCCCGCGTTGAACTCCGGCACGAACAGCTGGTCGTACTTCGCGAACGGGTAGGGGTAGTCGAACTTCTCCTGGAACCAGTCGAAGCCCTGCCGGGTGACCTCGAAGATCGCGTCCGCGTCCAGGTACTCGGCGAGGGACGGCCGGCAGTAGATCCCCAGGGGCACGCTCCGGCCGCCGCCCTCCCAGGTGCTGTGCACCGAGTGGTACGGACCGGCGATCAGCGCCGTGATGTAGGTGGAGATGCGCGGGGTGGGGGCGAACCGCCACACGTTCTCCGACACCTCGGCCGGCTCGGGGGTGGGCGAGTTGGAGATCACCGTCCACCCCTCGGGCGCCGTCACGGTGAACGTGAAGGACGCCTTCAGATCGGGCTGCTCGAAGCAGGCGAACACGCGGCGCGCGTCCGGCACCTCGAACTGGGTGTACAGGTAGGCCTGCTCGTCCACGGGGTCGACGAAGCGGTGCAGACCCTCGCCGGTGTTGGTGTAGGCGCAGTCCGCGACGACCCGCAGCTCGTTCCGCCCCTCCGCGAGGCCGTCCAGCGTGATGCGGGAGTCCTCGAAGACGGCTGCCGGGTCCAGGTCGCGTCCGTTCAGCGTCACCTCGTGGACGGCCGGTGCCACCAGGTCCGCGAAGGTGTCGCCCGCCTCCGCGGCGTCGAAGGCGACCGTGGTGATCGAACGGAAGGTGCCACCCTCCTGCGCTCCGCTCAGGTCCAGCTCGATCCGGTAGCTCTCCACGGCCAGCAGCCGTGCCCGCACCTGCGCTTCGGCGCGGGTCAGATTCGTCCCAGGCACGTCGTCATCTCCTCGTTGATAGCGGTTCCGTCATCCTTCCATGCGACCCGTGTGACGGATCTGTGGACACCCTCGGAGGGTGCGGTGCCGGCGCCCTCCACTCGCCCGCCCGCCCGCCCGTCCGCGGTGATCCCTGCACCGCGATGGGTGCCCCGGGTTCCCGGGCAGTTCAGCCGGCCGCCACCCCTGTCGCCGAGCATCCTGGAAGGGACGGCCCGACCCACGGCCGCCGTCCCGGTCCGTACACGACACTCCGGGAGGCACCGTATGACCCGTGCCCGTCCGCCGCACGGAACCGACCGCCGCACTCTGCTCGCGGCCCTGGGCGCCACCTCCGTGGCCGCCGGGCTCGGCACCGTCCTCGACCCCGCGGAGGGCGGTGCCCCCGCCGCGGAGGCTGCCCCGAGGCTTCCCTCTCCGCGCACGGCTCCCGCACACGCCGCCACGACCCTGTCGACGGCCGCCGCGCCGAAGGGCAGCGGCAGCTACCGGCGCCTCGACCACGGCCCGGGCTGGGGGCGCGTGGTCCGGGAGGACGTGGCCGCCGCCCGCGGCCGGCGCACCGCCGACCGGACCGTGCTCGCCTCCTTCGTCCAGCTCACCGACCTGCACCTGGTGGACGTGCAGCACCCGCTGCGCACCGAGTACCTCCGGGCCGCACGCACCAACGGCTGGCGTCCGCAGGAGGCGCTGTCCGTCGCCGGCGTCGTCTCCCTGATCGAACAGGTCAACGCTTTGGACGGCGGGCCGGAGACCGGCGCCCCGCTGGACTTCGTGATGACCACCGGCGACAACACCGACAACAACTGCACCGCGGAACTGGAATGGTTCCTCACCGCGATGACCGGCGGTCGGATCACGCCGAACACGGGCGACCCGCAGGTCTACGAAGGCGTGCAGAACAGCGGCAACCCCGTCTTCTGGCACCCCGAGGCCGACCTGCGGGACGTCCACAAGGAGCTCGGCTACCCCCGCCTGGAGGGATATCTGGAAGCGGCCACCCGGCAGGTGGTCAGCCCGGGACTGACCGTTCCCTGGTACGGGACGGTCGGCAACCACGACGCGCTGCCGGGCGGCTGCTACGCCGGTGGCGACGCCTTCCTCGCGGACTTCGCCGTCGGCGACCGGAAGCTCTTCTCCCTCCCGGCGTCCGAGGGCATGGCCCTGTGGCGCCGCAGACACGACGGGCTCGACCCCACAGGCGTCCATTTCAAGGAACTGCTGCGGGCCCACGCCCGCGACATGCGCCCGGTCACGCCCGACCCGCGGCGCGCCCCGTTCACCCCCCGGGACTACGTCGAGACCCACCTGGACCCCCGCTTCACCGGCCCCGGGCCGGTCGGCCACGGCTACACCGAGGCCAACGCGGCCGAGGACCGCCTTTACTACAGCTTCCGCATCTCCGACGACGTGATCGGCGTCAGCCTGGACACCACCCGGCGCGGCGGCCACTACGTCGGGGCCGTCGGCCGCACCCAGCTGCGCTGGCTGGAGCGGACACTGCGCAGGCACCGCGACGACCGCGTGATCGTGTTCAGCCACCACACCTCGCAGAGCACGCCGGACGGCGGGGCCGAACTGGTGGACCTGCTGCGGCGCCACCCGAGCGTGCTGGCATGGATCAATGGGCACAGCCACCGCAACGAGATCCTGCCGCACGGTTCCTTCTGGGAGATCACCACCGCCTCCCACGTCGACTTCCCGCAGCTCGCCCGGGTCGTCGAGATCACCGACAACCGGGACGGCACCCTGTCGGTGTTCACCACGCTCATCGAGTCCGCCGCACCGCACCGCACCGACCACGAAGACCTGAGCCGTACCGGACTGGCCTCGCTCTACCGCGAACTGGCGTTCAACGCCCCGGGACGCAGTTCACGACTCGCAGGGGAGCCGAAGGACAGGAACACCGAGCTCCTCCTGACGGCGCGGTGAGAGCCTTGTGAGGATCGCTGCGCGGAGCGCCCGCACCGCGGTCCCGGCTGCCGGGGACGCCTAGGGTCGGCACCCATGTCCCTGCGCAGCGTCGCCGCCGCCGTCGCGGCGACCGTCGCCGTGGTGGTGCTCTCCATGAACTCCTCCGTGGCAGCCGATCTCCGGCACGCCCGCACCGAGGCCGTCATGGACGAACTCCTGCGGCAGCAGCGTGTGCCGGGCATCCTCGCCCGTGCCGAGGACGGCAGCGGGGTGTGGCACCGGGCGGTCGGTGTCGCCGACCGCTCCACGGGCCGACCGCGGCACCCCGGGGACCGCTTCCGCGCAGGAAGCATCACCAAGACGTTCGTCGCCACCGTGGTCCTCCAACTCGACGCCGAACGACGCCTCGACCTCGACGACACCGTGGCGGATCACCTCCCGGGCCTGGTCCGCGGACACGGCCACGACGGCCGCCGCATCACGCTGCGGCAACTGCTCGGCCACACCAGCGGCATCCACGACTTCACCGACAGCGCCTTCTTCCGGCACCGCTACACCGGTGCGGGATTCTGGCGCCACCGCTACGACACCCGCACCGCCCGCGAACTCGTGCGCACCGCGGTGCGCCACCGCCCCGCGTTCGCACCGGGAACGGGCTGGGGCTACAGCAACACGAACTACGTGCTCGCCGGCCTCGTCATCGAGGAGGTGACCGGGCACGGTTACGCGGAGGAGATCGAACGGCGGATACTCCGGCCGCTCGGGCTGCGCCGCACCTCGCTGCCCGGCACCGAGCCGCGCATCGACGGCCCGCACGGGGAGGCGTACTCCACCCTGTACCGCGGAACCCCCGGAGAACGGAAGCACGGGCCGCGGATGCACGACGTCACGACTCTGAACCCGTCCGTCGCCGGTGCCTCGGGGGAACTCGTCTCCACGACCGGCGACCTCATCCGCTTCTACCGGGCCCTGCTCCGGGGCGGGTTGGTGCCGCACCGGCAACTGGCCGAGATGATGACGACCGTCCCCACGCGCGAGGGACACGGTGACCGGTACGGGCTCGGCATCCGCGCGCTCGCCCTGTCGTGCGGCACGACGGTGTGGGGGCACGGCGGCGGCATCCACGGCTCGGGTTCGACCGCGGCCGCCACTCGGAGCGGGAGGCACGCCGCCGCGTTCAACCTCAACGCGGACTGGGTGCCGGGGCGCGTGAGCGGAGTGGCCCTGCTGGAAGCCGAGTTCTGCGGCTGACGAGCCCGAGCGGCACCGTCCCGGCGGGCCGTCTCAGCGCGGCAGCACCTGCAGCTCCGTGGCGGGCTCGCGGTCCGCGGCCGCCGCGAGCGCGGTGCGCACCACCGCGGCCTGGTGCTCGGGGGCCTCCCGGAGTCCGCCCGGGGTCAGGTGCACCACCGTGATCCCGAACCGTTCCAGCACCTCGCGCTGCTGCGCGTACGCGTCCCCGAGGAGATCCTCGCCCGCAGCGGCGCCGAGCGCACCGGTCGCCCGGCACCGCAGAGGGGCGTCGATGCTCACCGCGACGGCCTGATCCGGCCAGTACGCGTCCACGCCTCCCAGGAACGGCCCGCCGGGCAGGCGTAGTTCGACGTTCCAGCAGGGTTGGGGCACGTCCCGGGTGCGCACCAGCTCGTACAGTCGTCCCTCCGCCACCGAGCGGCCGGCGGCTACCAGGTCGTCGACGGCTCCGGCGACACGGACGGTGGAGAGCAGCCCGGCCTCGGCCAAGGTGTCCAGGAGCTCGCCGGGCTCGCAGTGGTGCTGTTCCACGGCCTCGGTGAGCAGGGCCCGTACCGCCTGCGGGTCGTCCGTGTGCGCGACGGCGTCGGCGAGCGCCCGGTGCACCGGTGCCACCGGCACGCCCGCGAGGACCGTGCCCGCGGGCATCGCCCCGGAGCCGCGGTGCACGACGCGGGCGAAGCCCGTGGAGCGGGGACCGCCGCTGCCGGGAACGAGCACGTCGATCCGGTTCAGGGCCGTCAGTGGGGGAGTGGCGGTGAAGCCGTGCAGTGCGAGTGCGGCGGCGCCGGTGATCAGTGCGGCCGGGCCGGGTGCACCGTCGTGCGGGTCGGCCGGTGCACAGCTCGTGCTGGCGTGCAGCAGGACGGCACGGAGCCTGTCCTGGCTGGTGGGCGTATCGGCGCGGAGCAGGAAGACATCGGGGAGCAGCATCCGCCACGGGCCGCCGGGGCGGCTGTGCTCCGCCGCCTCCAGGGAGGTGACGCCGTGCGCCCGGAGCACCCGAGCGGTCGTCACGCGGCAGTCGGGAAGCGGCGGAGGACTGTCCGCCGCGGCCGCGGGGTCATCGCGCCGCACGTGCTCCGGGAACCGGTCGGACGGAGAGGGCGTGAGGGGCAGGTCGTGCGTCATGGGGGTGGAATGCCCGTCGCCGGACGGCACCCAACGGCTGTGACGGAGTCGTCGACGAATCCGGACAAAGCCATGGCTCCGTCACCGTGCGGCCCGCCATCGCCGTGCCGGCCCCGGCACCCTGCCGTCCCCCGGTGCCGCGGGGCGCCGGGGGACGGGTTCCGGATTCCGCGCGGAGCAGCCGGTTCACTCCGCCGTCGCGTCGCACGCCCGGCCGCGCAGGGCGCGGGCAAGGTCGTCGCGCGCCTCCAGGACCAGGCGGCGCAGCGCCGGAGCCGCATCCGGGTGGGAGTCCAGCCACGCGTCGGTGGCGTCCACCGTGGCCTGCTCGGTCTGCAGGGACGGGTAGAGGCCGCGCACGAGCGACATGCCGATCTCGATGGACCGTGCACGCCACACCTCTTCCAGCGCCGCGAAGTAGCGGGCCGTGTACGGGGCGGTCAGGGCGCGCTGCCCGGGCTGGTGGAAGCCGCTGACGGTCGCCTCCACCATGGCGTTGGAGAGCCGGTCGCCGGTGACCGCGGCGTCCCACGCCTGTTCCTTGACCTCTGCAGAGGGCCGGGACGCCAGCAGCCGCACCTGGTGGCGCTTGCCGGAGGCGGTGTTGTCGCGGTCGAGTTCCGCGCCCAGCACGGCCGCGTCCGCGCGGCCGTGCGCCGCGAGCGGCTCCAGCAGTGTCCAGCGGAGCTCCTGGTCCACGTCGAGGCCGTCGACGGATGTGGTGCCCGCCAGCAGGTCCTCCAGCAGGCGCAGATCCCGGGGGCTCTCGGCCGAGGCGGCGAAGAAGCGGGCCCAGGCGAGCTGGTGTCCGCTGCCGGGCTCCGCCCGGTGGAGCTGCTCCCGCGCTTCCTCGGCGAGCATCCGACCGGCCTCCTCCCGGTAGCCGGGCGACACGTAGTGCACCTGGGCGGTCCGCGACCAGGCGTGCAGCATCTGGAGTACCCCGATGTCGCTCTCGCCGCCGGCGAAGCGCACCACCGTCCGCAGGAACTCGCGGGCGGGCAGCAGGGCGTCGCGGGTCAGATTCCACAGGGCGGACCAGCACAGCGCGCGGGCCAGCGGATCGGTGAGCGCTCCCAGGTGCTCCCGCAGCGTGGCCAGGGAGCCCTCGTCGAAGCGCACCTTGCAGTACGTCAGGTCCTCGTCGTTGACCAGGACGAGGTCGGGGCGTTCGCACCCGCTCAGCTCCGGTACTGCCGTGCGCATCCCGTCGACGTCGACCTCGGCGCGTGCGTAGCGGGTGAGCGAGCCGGCCTCGTCGAGCCGGTACAGGCCGACGGCGACGCGGTGCGGTCGCAGCACGGGGTGGCTCTCCGGCGCCTCCTGCAGCACCGCCAGCTCGCCGACGCGGCCCTCGGCGTCGGGTGTCACCTCGGGGGTGAGCGAGTTGACGCCCGCCGTCTGGAGCCAGGACTTCGCCCACTCGCCCATGTCGCGGCCGGAGGTCTCCTCCAGCACCGCGAGGAGGTGCTGCAGTCGCGTGTTGCCCCAGGCGTGCCGCCGGAAGTAGCGCCGGGCGCCCTCCAGGAACGCGTCGCGCCCGACGTAGGCCACGAGTTGCTTGAGCACCGAGGCGCCCTTGGCGTAGGTGATGCCGTCGAAGTTGAGCTTGGCATCCTCGAGGTCACGGATGTCGGCGGTGATCGGGTGTGTGGACGGCAGCTGGTCCGCCCGGTAGGCCCAGGACTTGCGGCGGTTGGCGAAGGTGATCCAGCCGTCCGAGAACCGGGTGGCCTCCACCATCGAGAACGAGCCCATGAAGTCGGCGAAGGACTCCTTCAGCCACAGGTCGTCCCACCACTCCATGGTGACCAGGTCGCCGAACCACATGTGCGCCATCTCGTGGAGGATCACGTTCGCGCGGCCCTCGTAGGAGGCACGGGTGACCTTGCCGCGGAAGACGAACTCCTCGCGGAAGGTGACGCAGCCCGGGTTCTCCATGGCTCCCAGGTTGTACTCCGGCACGAACGCCTGGTCGTACTTCCCGAAGGGGTAGGGGAAGTCGAAGTGCTCGTGGAAGAAGTCCAGTCCCTGTTTGGTGATGCGGAAGATGTCGTCGGCGTCGAAGTGCTTCGCCAGGCCCTTGCGGCAGAGCGCGCCGAGCGGGATCTCGAGTTCCGTGCCGTCCTGGGCGCGGCGCCGGTACACGTCGGTGACGTGGTGGTACGGGCCGGCGACCACTGCGGTGATGTAGGTGGAGATGGGCTGCGTGCGGGCGAAGCGGTGAACCGAGGCCCGGCCCTCGTCGAGCGGCTGCGGCTCTCCGGTCTCCGCCCCGTTGCTCAGCACGGTCCAGGAAGCGGGCGCGGTGACCACGAAGTCGAACGGCGCCTTCAGGTCCGGCTGTTCGAAGTTGGCGAAGACACGCCGGGCGTCGGCGGGCTCGTACTGCGTGTAGAGGTAGACCTCGCCGTCCTCGGGGTCGTGGAAGTGGTGCAGCCCTTCGCCGGTACGGCTGAACGCGCACTGTGCGTCGACCACGAGCTCGTTGTCCGCTGCCAGGTCGCGCAGTTGGAGGCGCGCGCCGTCGAAGTCGGTGTCGGGGTTGAGGGACCGGCCGTTGAGCGTGGCGGAGTGCAGGGCGGGCGCGATCAGGTCGACGAACGTCGCGGAGCCCGGTTGGGCGCAGCGGAACCGGATGGTGGTGGTGGACCGGAACGTGCGCGGCCCGTCGGCGGGCGGCGCCGTCAGCGCGGACCGCACGTCGAGAGCCACCTCGTACCCGTCGACGGTCAGCAGCTCGGCACGCCGCCGGGCCTCGTCGCGTGTCAGATTCTCACCGGGCACGTCCTGCTCCCTTGTTTCACAGCCCTACGTCGAACACCGGGGATCATCGCACGATGCCCGGTGCAGCATCATCGGGGAATGCCCCCGCGCGTCGACACGTTCGCGGGAGAGCGGATCCTCGCACGACGGAACGACGACCCAAGGAGCAGACGGCATGCCCGAGAAGACGTCCGCGGAATTCTGGTTCGACCCGAAATGCCCCTGGGCCTGGCTCACCTCCCGGTGGATGCTCGAGGTCGAGAAGGTGCGTGACGTCCACGTCCGCTGGCGTGTGATGAGTCTCGCCGTGCTCAACGAGAACAAGCTCGACGAGCTGCCCGAGGGGTACCGCGAGATGCTGCGCTCCGCCTGGGGGCCGGTACGGGTCTGCATCGCCGCCGAGCAGGAGTTCGGCAGCGAGGTGCTGGGGCCGCTCTACACGGCGCTGGGGACCCGGTTCCACAACCAGGCGCGTGAACAGGACCGCGTGACCCTGGTGGAGGCGCTGGAGGAGGCCGGCCTGCCCGCCTCTCTCGCGGACGCCGCCGACTCGGACAAGTACGACGCCGAGCTGAGGGCGTCGCATGCGGAGGGCATCGACCTGGTGGGCCAGGACGTCGGCACGCCGGTGATCGCGGTTCCGGGGGCCGACGGCGGGCGCATCGCCTTCTTCGGCCCGGTCGTCACGCCGGCGCCCAAGGGTGAGGCCGCGGGGCGGCTCTGGGACGGCACCCTGCTGGTCGCCTCGACTCCCGGCTTCTACGAGATCAAGCGCACCCGCGACGAGGCGCCGCGTTTCGACTGACGCCCTTCCCTCTCCGGCCTGGCTGTGGCGGGGCCCGCTCCACTGCTGTGCGTGCCGGTCAGCTCGCGTCGACCGGTGCGGCTTCCGCGTCGGCAGCGGCGTGCCGCGCGAGGCGCTGGCGCAGCAGCCCCACGGCCGCGAGCGCCAGCGTGAGTCCGCCGGTGAAGTACAGCTGCAGCCTGGTCTCCTCGTTCCGCGCCATGAGGACCAGCACCGCCGCCATCGCCGCGAGGGCCACCCAGCTCAGGAAGGGGAACGCCCACATCCGCACCACGAGCCTCTCCGGCTCCTCGCGCTCCAGGCGGCGGCGCGTGCGGATCTGCGACACCGCGACGAAGCCCCACACCACCAGAATCGCCCCGCCGATCATGTTGAGCAGCCAGGTGAAGAGGGTGTCCGGCCACCAGTGGCTCAACAGGACCGCGAAGAATCCGAAGGCCGACGAGGCCAGGACCGTCCTGCGCGGCACCCCACCGGAGACCCGGCCCAGGAACGCCATGCCCTGACCTCGGTCGACCAGGGAGTAGGACATCCGGGATGCCCCGTAGATGTTGGCGTTCATCGCGGACAGCAGGGCGACGAGCACCACCACGTCCATGACGGTCGCGGCCGCCGGTACGTTCAGGGAGTCGAGGGCGGCGGCGTACGGGCCGGCCTCGACAGCGGCGGAGTCCCAGGGCACCAGCGTGACGATCACGGCCACCGAACCGACGTAGAACACCGCGATCCGCCACATCGCCGTCCGCACGGCGTTCGCCACGCCCCGCACCGGGTTCTCCGACTCGGCCGCCGCGATGGTGACGGTCTCCAGGCCGCCGTAGGCGAAGACCGAGGCGAGCAGGCCCAGGATCAGGCCCTCGGAGCCGTGCGGGAAGAACCCGCCCTCGCCGAGCAGGTGGCCGGTGCCGGGGGACCGCGTGCCGGGCAGGGCACCGGCGAGGGCCAGCGCCCCCAGCACGAGGAATCCCACGATGGCGAGCACCTTCAGCAGGGCGAACCAGAACTCGTACTCACCGAAGTTCTTCACCGAGGTCAGGTTCGTGCCGCAGAAGACCAGCATGAACAGTGCGACCCACATCCACGACTCGGTCCCGGGGAACCAGCCCGTCATGATCTCTGCGGCGCCGATCCCCTCGACGGCCACCACCACGCAGAGGAGGAACCAGAAGATCCAGCCGACGGTGAAGCCCGCCCAGGGGCCTATCGCCCGCTCGGCGTGCGTGGAGAACGCTCCGGACGAGGGGTGCGCGGCGGACATCTCGCCGAGCATCCGCATGACCAGCATCACCAGGAGGCCGGAGGCGGCGTAGGCGAGGATCGCTGCCGGGCCCGCCGCCGCGATGGCGGCGCCGGAGCCGACGAACAGGCCGGCGCCGATGACGCCACCCAGCGCGATCATGGACAGGTGGCGCTGTTTGAGACCGTGGGAGAGGGGCGTGGGGGAGGTGGGGTCCGGGCCGGCCGTTCCCTGCGGGGGTGCCGACTGTTCCGTTGTCGTCATGGGCATGAGGGCCGTTCGTCGGTGCGGGTCGTAGGCGGGGTCCGCGCGATGCGGAACCTTGTGTTCCGGTGGTCCGGTGCCGACAGCGTCCCGTTCGACGGCAGCCGCCTCCCCGGGTGTCCAGCATTCGGACACCCGGACCGCGTCCGGGCGCCGACCGGGTACGCCCCGGGCACGGGCGCCTCCGGGGCGTGAGTTAGCGTCGAGCGGTCCGACCCCGACCTTCCGACGACCGGAGCGCACCATGTCCGCCCTGACCAGCACCGCACACGCCGCGCGGCCCGGAACCGTCCTCGCCGACGTCCTGCCCGCCACCAGCAGCGGGCGGGCCCACGCCCGGAACGCCGCCCTCGTCGCCGGAGGCGCTGTCCTGACCGGCCTGGCGGCCCAGCTCTCGGTGCCCGTGCCCGGCTCCCCGGTGCCGGTCACCGGACAGACCTTCGCCGCGCTCCTCGTCGGAACCGCCCTGGGTGCCCGGCGCGGATTCCTCTCCCTGGGCCTGTACGCCGCCGCCGGCGTCGCCGGGGTCCCCTGGTTCTCCGAGGGGGCCTCCGGCGCCGCGATGCCGTCCTTCGGCTACATCCTCGGCATGATCCTCGCGAGCGCCCTGGTCGGGGCCCTCGCCCGGCGCGGAGGCGACCGCGGCCCGCTGCGCATGGCGGGAACGATGGCCGCCGGTACCGCCGTCATCTACGCCGTGGGCGTGCCGTACCTGGCTCTGGCGACCGGTATGACCGCCCAGCAGGCCCTGGCCGCGGGCCTGGTGCCGTTCCTCATCGGCGACGCCCTCAAGGCCGCGCTCGCGATGGGCGCGCTGCCGGCCGCGTGGCGGCTCACCGGGCGCAGCGACTGAAGCGGTCCGCCGCCGCCCGGGGACCGGCGCCCGGGCGGCGGCGGACCGCTGCACCACGGCGCGCGCACACCGCGTGCACGGGTCTCCTAGACTGCTCGCATGCGCGTCTACCTCGGCTCCGACCACGCCGGTTACGAACTCAAGAACCACCTCGTCGAATGGCTGCGGTCCGCCGGGTACGAGCCCGTCGACTGCGGACCCCACCTCTACGACGCCCAGGACGACTACCCGCCCTTCTGCCTGCGTGCGGCCGAACGCACCGCTGCGGACGGCGAGTCGCTGGGCATCGTGATCGGCGGCTCCGGCAACGGCGAGCAGATGGCCGCCAACAAGGTCAAGGGCGTGCGCTGCGCGCTGGCCTGGAGCGAGGAGACAGCGGCCCTGGCGCGGGAGCACAACAACGCCAACGTGGTGAGCGTCGGCGCCCGCATGCACTCCACCGAGGACGCCGTGAGGTTCGTCGAGACCTTCCTCGGCACCCCGTTCTCGGGGGACGAGCGGCATGTGCGCCGCATCGACATGCTCTCCGCCTACGAGATCACCGGAACCCTGCCCGACATCCCGGCGCACCACCCGGCACAGGACGACTGACCGCGCCGGACACCGTCCCGCGCGGTCCGAGGCCGGGAACGCCGGGAACCGGGAGGAACTCCATGCCCGAGGGGCACACCCTGCACCGGCTGGCGGCGGACTTCCGCGACCGGTTCGCCGGCCGCACCGTCCACGCCACGAGCCCCCAGGGGAAGTTCGCCGACGGCGCCGCGCTGCTCGACGGCCGGGAGGCCGAGGGCGCCGAGGCACACGGCAAGCACCTGTTCCTGGCGTTCACCGAGGGCGCCCGCGTCCACGTCCATCTCGGCCTCTACGGCACCTTCCGGTTCGCGGAGGGGCCTGCGGCGGCACCCGTCGGCCAGGTCCGGCTGCGGATCGCCACCGAGGAGACCTGCGCGGACCTGCGCGGCCCGACCCGCTGCGCGCTCGTCACCCCGCAGGAGGCCCGGGCGGTGGCGCAGCGGCTCGGACCGGACCCGCTGCGGGCCGACGCGGACCCGGACCGGGCGTGGGCCCGCATCTCCCGCAGCCGCAGCACGGTCGCGGCACTGCTCATGGACCAGAAGGTCGTGGCGGGTGTCGGGAACGTGTACCGCGCCGAAGTGCTCTTCCGCCATGGCATCGATCCCTACCGCACCGGACGCGACCTCACGCGCGACGAGTGGCAGGCTCTGTGGGAGGACCTGACCCGTCTGCTGCGGCAGGGAGTGCGGGACAACCGCATCGACACGGTCCGCCCGGAGCACACCCCCGAGGCGATGGGGCGCGAACCGCGGGTCGACGACCATGGGGGCGAGGTGTACGTGTACCGCCGTGCAGGCGCTCCGTGCCACGTCTGCGGCGGTGCGATCCGCACCGCCGAACTCGCCGCGCGCAACCTCTTCTGGTGCCCGGCCTGTCAGCAGCGCTGACCGTCGCCGGGCCCGGACCGTTCGACGCGGGCGGCGATGGTACGGGCGCACACCAGCGACTCGGTGCGCGTGGTGTCGACCTCCAGGTCGTAGGAGACGCCCCGGTGGACGTGCTCCGCCTGCGAGGCCGCCATCCCCGCCACGCGATCGCCGCGTGCGAGCTCACGCCCGGCGGCGACCGTGCTCGCGCACCGGACCCCGACCCACAGCACGGGCAGTCCGCCCAGTGCCCTCTGCCACCGCCGCTGCGACTCGGCTCCGCCCAGGAAGACGTCGTCGACGATAATCCTCGCTCCCGCACGGGCCATCGCCGCGACACCCTCCGTCCAGGCCGCCTCCAGCGCCCGGAAGTCCTCGCCGACGCTCACCCCGCCGTCGGTACCGAACACGATCCCGCCGTCGGACGCCCGCATCCTCGCGGGCAGGGCGTCCACGAACGCGTCGCAGCCGAAGGCCGGCCACGGGTCCGGCAGCACGGCCTGCAGGCACCTGACGATGCCCGACTTCCCGGAACTGGAACCGCCGTTGAGGATAATCATCCGTGTCGTCACGGGCTCACCGTAGGGCGACTCCCGCGCGGTGCGCCACGGAATTCGGCGTCGGCGCGGGTCAGAAACCGTGCGGGTTCCACGGCGCCACATCGCTGAGGAACGCCCGCGAGGCCTCCGCCACCGCGCCCTTCCGCTTCTCCCGCACCCGTCCTGCCGCGGCCAGTGCGGAGAGCGGGGTGCCGCCGAGAAGGACGGAGCCCAGCTCCCGTGCCGTCAGCGCGAGGTCCGCCTCGCCACGGGCCGGGACGCACTCGGCGCCCCGCGAGTCCCCCGTCAACCGCCATCGCCCCTCGTTCCAGGGGCAGAAGGGGTCCTCCACCTCGAACACCACGTCCACCGGGGCCGCGTACGCACGGCAGCCGAGGGCCTCGGCCACGTCCACCACCCGCAGGTGGATGCCGTCGCGGAGGGCGACGTGGCAGCGGCGCACATCGGTCACCATGTGCAGCCACGGGTCGTCGAGCGGGCGCCCGTCGACGACCAGCCGGCACGTCAGGTCGGTCTCGAAGAGGAACCGCAGCAGCGCGCCGTGTGCCGCGGGGTCCAGTGCCTCCAGGTCGTGCAGGAGCACCTCGCCCTCGGCGTTGTCCACCTCGTCGGAACCGGCACGTACCGCGTAGCGGGCGTAACCGCACAGCTCGCCGTCCCGTTCGGCCAGCACGCACTGCACCGGGGTGGCGCCACGACGATGGCTCGGCGGGTCGTGCAGCGGGACGCGCTCCCACCCCGGACGGCGTTCCAGCATCCCCGGCCGCAGCGGCACCCGTGCCGCGTAGAGCCGTTCGCACGCCGCCACCACGGCGTCGTCGCCGGCCTCGACCAGGCGCAGTCGTACGGCGTCCGCGCCGGGAGGCGGCACCAGCCCCGCGCGGAGCGTGTCCACCCGGGCGGTGATCTCCTCACTGGCCGCGCCGAAACCGAAGCGCCCGTAGATGGCCGGTTCGGAGGCGCGCAGCACCGCGAGCGGTTCGCCGCGGTCGTGCACGTCGTCCAGCAGCCGCCGCATCATGGCGGTGAGTACGCCGCGACGGCGGTGCGTCGGCTTCACACTCACCATGGTCACGCCGGCTGTCGGGACGACCGTGCCGCCCGGCACCGTCATCCGGAAGCTGAACGCGCCCGAGGTGCCGCACATCTCCCCGCCGTCCTGCGCCACGAGCGACCGGGAGTGTTCGATCACCCCGCTCCACTTGTCCCGCGACTCCGGGGCGAACGTGGTGCCGAACGCGGCACGGATGACGCCGTACCAACCGTCCAGATCGTCCGGTTCGTCGCGCAGCAGGCGCAGCTCGGTGTCCATGGGCCATGCCTAGCAGGGAGCGGCCCGTCCGGCGAGTGATTTTCGTCTCCGCCCGACACGCCCCGGGAGCACGAAGCCCGAGGGCGCACGGTATCTGTGGAAGGTCCGGGTCCGCACCAGGAATCGACGCTTCGGTGGCGAGGTCGCTAAGGTCCCGGGACATGGCACTACGGCGCGCGGGCGGCAGACCTCCGGCGGCCCGGCTGCTCCAGGCGAACAAGGCGTGGCACCGGGTCCGTACCGCTGTGCGCCGTTCCGCCGTGGACTACTTCCGCGGCGGAGGGCCCGACTGGATCGCTCTCGGCGCTCTGCTGCTGACCCTCCCCGCCATCACGACGGCCACCGTCGTGAACCCGCAGTGGTGCGCTCCCGAGATGCTGGCCCTGCCCGTGATCGCGGGCGGACTGCTGCTGCGCCCCGCCAGCCTGCTCGTGCTGTACGGGGCCGCGGCCGCCGCCCTGATCGTCGAGGCGGCCGTCCTCGCCCCCGTCGACTCGGGCGTCCGTGTGGTGACCCCGGGGACCATCCTGGTGGTCGCCGCCGTCGGGGTGTCCGGGCTGCTGGTGGCGCAGTTCCGCCGCCGTGTCGGCGTCCCCTGGCGACGCGGCGGCACCATGCTCTTCGACCTGCGGGAACGCATCCGCGTCCAGAGCAGGCTGCCCGCCGTGCCGAACGGCTGGCACCGTGAGATGTCGCTGCGCCCCGCCGGCGGGCAGTCGTTCTCCGGCGACTTCGTGGTGGCCGCCCGCACCGGACCGGAACGCCGCACGTTCGAAGTGGTCCTCACCGACGTGTCCGGCAAGGGCATGGACGCCGCGTCGCGGGCACTGCTGCTCTCCGGCGCCTTCGGAGGGCTGCTCGGTTCGCTGCCCCCGCACGACTTCCTGCCGGCGGCCAACGGCTACCTGCTGCGCCAGGAGTGGGAGGAGGGCTTCGCCACGTCGGTGCACCTGGTGCTGGACCTGGACTCCGGCGACTACGAGCTCTACTCGGCGGGCCACGTCCCCGCTCTGCAGCGCGACGCGGGCGCCGGGCGCTGGGAGGCCGTCTCCGCCGAGGGGCCGCTGCTGGGTGTGTACGACGGTGCGCAGTTCGACCCGGTGAAGGGCCGGCTGCGGCAGGGCGACGTGCTGATGCTGTTCACCGACGGACTGGTGGAGACGGCCGAGCGGGATCTCATGGACGGCATGGACCGACTCACCGGAGAGGCAGACCGTTACGTCCCGGGCGGTTTCGAGGGGGCGGCCTGGCACCTGATCGAGGCGGTGGCCGGCGACGTCAACGACGACCGGGCCCTGCTGCTGATCTCCCGCCGCTGAGGCCGTCCGCCCCGGCCGCTCCGTCACCCGCCCGCCCCACCGGGCACCTGCTGTGTCAGCCGCTCGCGCCGGCGGGCCGCCGGGTGCGCGGACCCTGCCGCGCCCCCGGCTCCGTGTCACGGCTGGCGGTGCTCGGCTCCTCGCGCGGGTCCTGGCGGAAGAGCCAGGACATGTCGGGTTCGATGGCGAAGCGGAACACGGCCCGCACCGGTGCCGTGCACAGGGCCGTCATCAGTGCTCCCGCGAGCAGCGTGATCGCCAGTCGGCTCAGCGGGTGGTCCATCCCCGCGAGGTCGTCCCACTGGAACTCCCGGAACACCTTGATCGGGTACGTGTGCAGCAGGTACGCGTACAGCGTCCCGGCGCCCAGCGCGGTGAACCAGTGGCGGCCCTGCGGCACCCAGTTCAGGAAGCAGGCCGTGAGCAGCACCGAGCAGCCGAAGAGGGCCAGGTACATCGCTCCTCCGGCCCAGGCGGGCACTCCGAAGGCGGCTGCACTGTCGGTGTGGAGCAGCCAGTTGGGATCCATCCGCGGAACGAGCCAGTACGTGAACACCGCGGTGGCGAGGAGGACGGCCGCGGACGGTGCGCGCAGCCGGTACTGCTTGACGCGTTCCAGGTGCTGCGGGCGGAGGTGGAGTCCGAGCACGAAGAACGGGAGGAACTGCAGCACCCGCATCATGTTGTAGTCGTCGCCGACGCTGGGCGTCACGCTCGCGAGAAGACCGATCGCCAGGGCGACGGGTACCGGCTGCCGAAGCCGTCGCCACAGCGGCGTCGTCAGCCGCCAGATGAAGAGCGCGGCGAGGAACCACAGGGCGAAGTTCGGCCGCTGCACGCTGAACTCCTGGCCGGGATGCGCCAGGAGGCGCATGAAGAGCGTGAAGGCCACCTCGCACACCAGGTACGGCACCACGATGGTGGTGACCAGACGCTGGATCTGTGCCGGCCTGCCCGTGAAACTCCGCGACAGATAGCCGGAGATGATGCTGAACGCCGGCATGTGGAAGGCATAGACCAGGAGGTAGAGGGCGGCGACGGTGCGACTGTCGTCGCGCAGTGGCGCCCAGGCGTGACCGATGCCGACGAGCAGGATCGTCAGGTACTTCGCGTTGTCGAGGAACGGATCGCGGGACGCACTCCGCGGATCCGGTGTCGACACGGCGGGTGTCCCGGCGGGGTGTGTCGCGCTCTCCGCCGGCTCCGGCCGACGCGGGGAGCGCCGGCGGGGCAGCAGGGAACGCACATTACGAACGTGCAACATTGACGGAACACTAGTCACTCTTTCCGCTCGAAAGGAAATCCCGCCCACGCCCCCTCGGGTGTCTCCGCATTCTCGGTGCTGCGACTGGGTGAAAACGTTTCACGCCCCGCCCCACCTGCTCCGATGCACGGGAAGAGGTGATCGTGAAAGAGCTGGAAAGAAGTCTCGGCGGGTCCGTGAATGAATGTGCAGCGCCGGGCTCGGCGGTGCGTGGCGGGGAAGTGCCGAGAATCACGGAATCATCACGACGTGGAATCCGGTGGGGCTCCCCGCTCGTCCGGTCCCGTGGGCGGGACCGGGCGAGCGGGGAGCCCGGCACGTGCCGCATTCCGGAGCGCCGGGCCCGCCTCCCGTGCGGCCCCGGGGCGGGGTGCGGCCCCGATGCGGCGTCAGACCGGCCCATCGTCACTGCGGTTGATGGCACGATGGAGCCGACGAGGGCTCCGAAGGCGGGTCCGGCGGGTCAGGTGCGACGAGGGCAAGGGTGTGATCGATGTGGAGATTTCGCTGTCGGTGGTGCTGCTGCTGGCGATCGTTCTCGTGGTGATGATCAAGGGCGGCTCCATCAAGCCGGGTCCCGCGATCGTCGCGGCGCTCTTCGGCTTCTTCCTCGCCGCCAGCGGCGCGGCCCCGCCGATAAACGACTTCCTGCAGTCCGTGGCCAGCACCATCAACAACATCGGCTGAGTCGCCGGTGCTCCGGCCTTCCCCGGCACTGTGGACTCCCGGGGAACGGTTCCCCGGCCCGTACGACGTTCGGCCCGGCCCCTGGGAAGAGGGGCCGGGCCGAGCCGGCAGGACGCACGTGTCCTCGTCGAGAGCGGGCGACGGGAATCGAACCCGCGTAGCTGGTTTGGAAGACCAGGGCTCTACCATTGAGCTACGCCCGCGTGCACCGCACGGGACAGGCCGGGTGACGGCCCGTTCCGCTGTCGTTGCGGCACGGAATGCATCGTACGGCATGTACTCTACGTGTCGCACCGACGGGGTGTGGCGCAGCTTGGTAGCGCGTCCGCTTTGGGAGCGGAAGGTCGTCGGTTCGAATCCGGCCACCCCGACCACGTAGTATGGCCGCATTGCGCGTACCTGTGTCGTGTCCGCATATTCATGCCGCACTCGGGGCGCCCCATTCTCATACCCCCAGCAGTCAGCCCCAAGGAGACCGACCGTGAAGAGCGCCGTTGAGAACCTGAACCCCACCCGGGTTCGGCTCACAGTCGAGGTGCCCTTCGAGGAGCTCAAGTCCAACCTCGACGCGGCGTACAAGAAGATCAACCAGCAGGTCACGGTGCCCGGCTTCCGCAAGGGCAAGATCCCCGCGCGGGTCATCGACCAGCGATTCGGTCGCGGTGCCGTCCTCGAGGAGGCTGTCAACGACGCGCTTCCGCAGCTCTACCAGTCGGCCGTCGAGGAGGGTGAGCTCACCCCGCTCGGCCAGCCCGAGGTCGACATCACCGAGCTCAAGGACAACGAGCTGCTGGCCTTCACCGCCGAGGTGGACGTGCGTCCCTCGATCGAGGTCCCGGACTACTCCGGCATCGAGGTCACCGTCGAGGCCACCGAGGTCACCGACGAGGACGTCGACAAGGCCGTCGAGCAGCTGCGTGAGCGCTTCGCCTCCACCTCCGTCGTGGAGCGGGCCGCCGCGGAGGGCGACGTCGTGAAGATCGACCTGGAGGCGAAGGTCGACGGCGAGGTCCTCGAGGACGGAGTCGCCTCCGGTATCGACTACACCATCGGCTCCGGCGAGCTGCTCGACGGCATCGACGAGGCCGTCACCGGTCTGGAGGCCGGCGGCTCCGCCACCTTCACCTCCGAGCTCAAGGGCGGCTCCGGTGCGGGCCGGGAGGCCGAGGTCAAGGTCGACGTCTCCACTGTCTCCGCCCGTGAGCTTCCCGAGCTGGACGACGAGTTCGCCCAGCTCGCCAGCGAGTTCGACACGCTGGAGGAGCTCCGCGAGGACAGCCGCAAGCGGCTCGGCCAGTCGAAGAAGTACGAGCAGGCCACCGAGGCCCAGGAGAAGGTGCTCGACGCCCTCATCGAGCTGGTCGAGATCCCTGTCCCGGACAAGCTGCTCGAGGACGAGGTCCGCACCCGCAAGGAGAACCTGGTCAACCACCAGCTCGCCCAGATGGGGATCGACCTTCCGACCTACCTGCAGATGCAGGACAAGTCGGAGGAGGACTTCGACGGCGAGCTGAAGGAGCAGGCGGTCAAGGGCATCAAGACCCAGTTCCTGCTCGACGAGCTCGTCACCCAGGAGAAGCTGAACGTCAGCCAGGAGGAGCTCACCGAGCACCTCATGCGCCGCGCGCAGTCCTCCGGCATGAGCCCCGACCAGTTCGCGCAGGCCGTGGTCGAGGGCGGCCAGGTGCCGATGCTCGTCGGCGAGGTCGCCCGCGGCAAGGCGCTGTCCGTCGTGGTCGAGGCCGCGACGGTCAAGGACACCAACGGCGAGGTCGTCGAGCTCGACGAGGAGGACGAGACGGCCGAGACCGTGTCCGCCGACGAGGCCGCCGGGGAGACCCGGGCCGACGGCGACGCCGAGGGCGCGGAGAGCTCCGAGGGCGACAAGGCCTGACGCCCGCGCAACGACCCTCCGAGGACCCCGGCCGCCCCGTGCGGCCGGGGTCCTTTTTCGGCAGTGGACCGGGGAACTCCCGCGCCGGCACGGAGAGGCGGAGGTCAAGCTGACAGCGAACAGCCACCCGTTGCGGGAGTGCCGCCGCCGACCAGCGCGTTAGGGTCCGTAGACACGAGGGCGAAGCCCTCCTCGGCCCGCCTCGCACCAGGCGCCGCGGAGAAGGGCCCGCCCGCAAGACGACGCCAGTGACGGCCACGCCGAATCGCAGCCGTCCGTACACACGAGCAGGTGGACACGTGACGCTTCCGATGCCCTCCGCCGCCGCTGAGCCCAACTTCGGTGGCGGCCTCGGCGACCAGGTCTACAACCGACTGCTCAACGAGCGGATCATCTTCCTCGGGCAGCCGGTCGACGACGACATCGCCAACAAGATCACCGCGCAGCTGCTGCTCCTTGCCGCCGACCCGGACAAGGACATCTACCTCTACATCAACAGCCCCGGCGGATCGATCACGGCCGGCATGGCGATCTACGACACCATGCAGTACATCAAGAACGACGTGGTCACGATCGCCATGGGCCTCGCCGCTTCGATGGGCCAGTTCCTGCTCAGCGCCGGCACGCCGGGCAAGCGGTTCGCGCTGCCGAACGCCGAGATCCTGATCCACCAGCCGTCCGCGGGTCTGGCCGGTTCCGCCTCGGACATCAAGATCCATGCGGAGCAGCTGCTCCGCACCAAGAAGAAGATGGCCGAGCTGTCGGCCCAGCACACGGGTCAGAGCATCGAGCAGTGGACCCGGGACGCGGACCGCGACCGCTGGTTCAACGCGCAGGAGGCCAAGGACTACGGCCTCATCGACGAGGTGTACGGCTCCGCGGCCGAACTTCCCGGCGGCGGCGGTACGGGCGCGTGAGCCCCGCCGGCTCGCCCCCGTCCCCGCTCCGCCTTCCGCAGCCAGCCTCTCACCAGGAGACACCGCGATGACCAGCCTTTCCCACATGCCCGGTACCGGCAGCACGGGCCCGACGACCGGCTCGCAGGGCCGCTACACCGGGCCGTCGCCCGACGCCCGGTACGTCGTTCCCCGCTTCGTG
Organism: Streptomyces callyspongiae; assembly: GCF_047200695.1. Classification (NCBI taxonomy): domain Bacteria; kingdom Bacillati; phylum Actinomycetota; class Actinomycetes; order Kitasatosporales; family Streptomycetaceae; genus Streptomyces; species Streptomyces callyspongiae. Next base: position 153,111 of record NZ_JBJZOM010000008.1, on the reverse strand, counting down.
GAGCGCACCTCGCAGGGCGTGCGCGAGTACGACCCGTACGCGAAGCTCTTCGAGGAGCGGGTGATCTTCCTCGGCGTCCAGATCGACGACGCCTCCGCGAACGACGTCATGGCGCAGCTGCTGTGCCTGGAGTCGATGGACCCCGACCGTGACATCTCCGTCTACATCAACAGCCCCGGCGGCTCGTTCACGGCGCTCACGGCGATCTACGACACCATGCAGTTCGTGAAGCCGGACATCCAGACCGTCTGCATGGGCCAGGCCGCCTCGGCCGCCGCCGTGCTGCTGGCCGCCGGCACACCGGGCAAGCGCATGGCCCTGCCCAACGCCCGCATCCTGATCCACCAGCCGTACTCCGAGACCGGCCGCGGCCAGGTCTCCGACCTGGAGATCGCGGCCAAGGAGGTCCAGCGGATGCGGACGCAGCTGGAGGAGCTGCTCGCCAAGCACTCCACCAAGGACATCGAGCAGATCCGCGACGACATCGAGCGGGACAAGATCCTCACCGCCGAGGAGTCCCTGGAGTACGGACTGATCGACCAGATCATCACGACCCGCAAGGGTTCGGTCGATCTCGGGGGCTGATCCGCCCCACCAGCCCCCCTTGGACGCAGTCGTTCCAAGGGGGGCACACTTCGGCGGTGCGGGAAGGTACCGTCTTCTGTGCACGTACCTCGGTCCGTCGAGCGGACGGATCCCAGGCGATAGGGGAAGCACCTCGTGGCACGCATCGGTGACGGCGGCGACCTGCTCAAGTGCTCGTTCTGCGGCAAGAGCCAGAAGCAGGTGAAGAAGCTCATCGCGGGGCCAGGCGTGTACATCTGCGACGAGTGCATCGACCTGTGCAACGAGATCATCGAGGAGGAGCTCGCCGAGTCCTCCGAGGTGCGCTGGGACGAACTGCCCAAGCCCCGTGAGATCTACGAGTTCCTCGAGGGATACGTCGTCGGTCAGGAGGCCGCCAAGAAGGCGCTCTCGGTGGCCGTCTACAACCACTACAAGCGGGTACAGGCCGGTGAGAACGGCAATCCGCAGAACCGCGACGACGGCATCGAACTCGCCAAGTCCAACATCCTGTTGCTGGGCCCCACCGGCTCCGGCAAGACGCTGCTCGCGCAGACCCTGGCACGGATGCTCAATGTGCCCTTCGCCATCGCCGACGCCACGGCGCTGACCGAGGCGGGCTACGTGGGCGAGGACGTCGAGAACATCCTGCTGAAGCTGATCCAGGCGGCCGACTACGACGTCAAGAAGGCCGAGACCGGGATCATCTACATCGACGAGATCGACAAGGTTGCCCGAAAGAGCGAGAACCCGTCGATCACCCGCGACGTGTCCGGGGAGGGCGTCCAGCAGGCCCTGCTGAAGATCCTGGAGGGAGCCAGCGCCTCGGTGCCGCCGCAGGGCGGCCGCAAGCACCCTCATCAGGAGTTCATCCAGATCGACACGACGAACGTGCTGTTCGTCGTCGGCGGCGCGTTCGCAGGACTGGAGAAGATCATCGAGTCGCGGGCCGGTGCCAAGGGCATCGGGTTCGGCGCGGACATCCGTTCCAAGCGGGAGATCGAGGAGAGCAACCAGTTCGAGGACGTCATGCCCGAGGACCTGGTGAAGTTCGGCATGATCCCCGAGTTCATCGGCCGCCTCCCCGTCATCACCAGCGTGCACAACCTGGACCGCGAGGCGCTGCTGAAGATCCTCATGGAGCCCCGCAACGCTCTGGTCAAGCAGTACCAGCGCCTCTTCGAACTCGACGGTGTCGAGCTGGACTTCGATCGCCCCGCGCTCGACGCCATCGCGGATCAGGCGATCCTCCGCGGCACCGGCGCACGTGGACTGCGCGCCATCATGGAAGAGGTCCTGATGTCCGTGATGTACGAGGTCCCGTCGCGCAAGGACGTGGAGCGTGTCGTCATCACCGAGGACGTCGTGCACTCGAACGTGAACCCCACGCTTGTGCCCCGAACCCGTGACGCGGGCCAGGGCGAGCGGCGCGACAAGAGCGCCTGACGGGCTCCGGGAACGGGAAAGGGGCGCTCGGCAACGGCCGGGCGCCCCTTTCGTGCTTCGGTGCGGTCAGCCGACCGGGACGCGGACCTCGTTGCGAAGGTCGGCGGTCCGCTGCGCGGCGTCCTCGAGGGTGAGAGTGCTGGAGGCGTCGATCAGTGACACCGCGGCCAGGGTGCTGTTGTCACCCCAGGCGCAGATCGGGAACGTGCTGGGCACGCCCGGCGCGGTCTGACCGCTGTTCTCCATCATCTGGCACTTCATGTACCCGTTGAAGTCGTTCGGCGCCTGCTGCTCGGCATTGCCGACGAGCTTGAGGTTCGACGTCTCCGTGGCGTCCTCGAAGACGCTGTCCACCGCGCCCTCCGGGTCGTCCACCTCGCCGTAGGCCCCGAACAGCGAGAGCGCCTTCATGTTCTGCAGGTCGCTCGGGGAGGTGTCCGGGTCGGTCGGGTCCAGGGTGTTGTAGTTCTCCGACACCGCCGTGCCGTCGGCGATGCCCGCCTCGTCCATCTCGGACTGCGACATCTCCTGGGACGTGCCCTGATTGCTGCTCCTGTACTCGCCCAGCACCGTCTGCGGCGTCTCGAGCTTGTGCGGCCCGTCGTCCGCGATGTCGCTCCCGCCGCCGGTGCTCAGCACGATCGCGACGATCACGGCACCCACCAGCGCCAGCGAGCCCACGATGATCGCGACGGTCTTCCCCGTGCTGCTGCCGCCGCCCTGCGGAGGCATGGGCATGCCGGGCTGCTGGCCGTAGGGCATGCCGGGCTGACCGGGCGCACCGTACGGCTGCGGCTGTCCCGGAACCGGCGGTTGGCCGCCCCAACCGGGCTGCTGCGGGGGTTGCTGCGGGTAGCCGTAGCCGGGCTGCTGCGGGGGTTGCTGGGGGTAGCCGTAGCCCGGCTGGCCGGGCTGCCCCTGGGGCGGCGGGGCGGGCGCACCGTACGGACCGGGCTGTCCCTGCGGCTGGCCGTAAGGGCCCGGTGGCGGCTGGTTGTGACTCATGGTGCGCGTCCCCTCCGTTGCTGTGCGTATGAATGCGCACCGACATCCTGACGGACGTGACGACGGTGCGCTGCATCGGGGCACAAACCGATTCGAGACCATCACATGTGCCGCCGTAGACTGAGCGCCGTGACTGACGACACCCAGCAGGGTCCCGCGATGCACGGGTCCCGGACAGCAGCCCCAGCAGATCTGCCGACCCAGTACGCGCCGGCCGAGGTAGAAGGGCCGCTGTACGAGCGCTGGGTGGAGCGGGGGTATTTCGAGGCGAGCGCCAAGAGCGAGAAGCCGCCGTACACCATCGTCATCCCGCCGCCCAACGTCACCGGTTCGCTGCACCTCGGCCACGCCTTCCAGCACACGCTGATGGACGCCCTGACCCGCCGCAAGCGGATGCAGGGCCACGAGTCGCTGTGGCTGCCCGGCATGGACCACGCGGGCATCGCGACGCAGAACAAGGTGGAGCAGCAGCTCGCCGAGGAGGGCAAGTCCCGCCAGGACCTCGGCCGTGAGGCGTTCGTCGAACGCGTCTGGCAGTGGAAGGAGGAGTACGGCGGGAAGATCCTGGGCCAGATGCGGCGCCTCGGCGACGGCGTCGACTGGTCGCGCGAACGCTTCACCATGGACGAGGGCCTGTCCCGTGCTGTCCAGACCGTCTTCAAGCAGATGTACGACGACGGCCTGATCTACCGGGCCGAGCGCATCATCAACTGGTGTCCGCGCTGCCTGACCGCCCTCTCCGACATCGAGGTCGATCACCAGGAGGACGACGGCGAGCTCGTCTCCCTGAAGTACGGGGACGGTGAGGACACCGTCGTCGTCGCGACCACCCGCGCCGAGACCATGCTCGGCGACACCGCGGTCGCCGTCCACCCGGAGGACGAGCGCTACCGGCACCTGATCGGCAGGCGCATCAAACTGCCGCTGACCGGCCGGACGATCCCGGTCGTCGCGGACGAACACGTGGACCCCGGGTTCGGATCCGGCGCGGTCAAGGTGACGCCCGCGCACGACCCGAACGACTTCGCCATCGGCCGCCGGCACGACCTGGAGTCGCTGACGGTCATGGACGAGCGCGGCGTCATCACCGCGCACGGCCCCTTCGAGGGGCTCGACCGGTTCGAGGCGCGTTCCACGATCGTGGGCGCGCTGCGCGAACAGGGCCGGGTCGTCGCGGAGAAGCGCCCCTACGTCCACTCCGTCGGGCACTGCTCGCGGTGCAGTACGACCATCGAGCCGCGGCTGTCCATGCAGTGGTGGGTCAAGGTCGGCCCGCTCGCCAAGGACGCCGGTGACGCCGTCCGCGACGGCCGCGTCACGATCCACCCGGCCGACATGGCGAGCCGCTACTTCGAGTGGGTCGACCACATGCACGACTGGTGCATCTCCCGCCAGTTGTGGTGGGGACACCGCATTCCCGTCTGGTACGGACCGGACGGCGAGGTCCGCTGCGTCGGCCCCGACGAGGAGCCCCCGAGCGGCGAGGGCTGGGCGCAGGACTCCGACGTCCTGGACACCTGGTTCTCCTCCGGCCTGTGGCCGTTCTCCACTCTGGGCTGGCCCGAACGCACCCCGGACCTGGAGAAGTTCTACGCGACCGACGTCCTGCTGACCGGTCACGACATCATCTTCTTCTGGGTCGCCCGGATGATGATGTTCGGCCTCTACGCGATGGACGGCACACCCCCGTTCCGCACCATCGCCCTCACCGGCCTGGTCCGGGACGAGCACGGCAAGAAGATGTCCAAGTCGTTCGGGAACGTCGTGGACCCGCTGGACTGGATGGAGGCATACGGTTCGGACGCGCTCCGCTTCACCCTCGCCTCCGGCGCCAACCCCGGCACGGACGTGCCGATCGGCGAGGACTGGGTGAAGGCGTCGCGGAACTTCGCCAACAAGATCTGGAACGCGACGCGCTTCGCGCTGATGAACGGCGCCACCGTCGCGGGACCGCTGCCGTCCCCCGAGGAGATGACGGCCGAGGACCGTTGGATCCTCTCCCGCCTCAACGCCACGGTCGCCGAGGTGGACACCCACTACGACGACTTCCAGTTCGCGCGCCTGGCGGACGCGCTCCGGCACTTCGCCTGGGACGAGGTCTTCGACTGGTACGTCGAACTCACCAAGACCACCTTCGCCAGGGGCGGTCGGGCCGCCGAGGTCTCCGGCCGTGTGCTGGGCGAGGTCCTGGACGTGCTGCTGCGGCTGCTCCACCCGGTCGTGCCGTTCGTCACGGAGGCCCTGTGGACCACCCTCACCGGGCGGGAGTCCGTCGTCGTGGCCCCGTGGCCGCAGGACTCCGGTTTCCGGGACGCGTCGGCGGAGCAGGAGATCGCCACCCTCCAGCAGGTGATCACCGAGGTCCGCCGGTTCCGTGCCGATCAGGGCCTGCAGCCGGGCCAGCGGGTCCCGGCGCGCCTGGCGGCCGAGGGCACCCCCCTCGCCGCGCACGAGGACGCCATCCGTGCCCTGCTGCGGCTGGAACCCGCGGGTGAGGACTTCTCGGCGACGGCGTCCCTGCCGGTCGCCGGGGCCACGGTCGCGCTCGACCTCTCGGACGCCATCGACTTCGAGGCAGAGCGCAAGCGCCTGACCAAGGACCTCGGCGCCGCCGAGAAGGAACTCGGGCAGGCGACCGCGAAGCTGGGCAACGAGGGGTTCCTGGCCAAGGCACCGGAGCACGTGGTGGCGAAGATCCGTGACCGGAAGGCCGTCGCGGAGGCCGACATCGAGCGCATCAAGGGGCAGCTGGAGCGCCTGCCGGGTTGATCCCGGAGAGCCGGACGAGCGCCGTACGGGGCTTCCCGTGCGGCGCTCGCCGTCTTGCGGTGGTGGCCGGGCGGGCGCACTGCCCCCTTCCGTAGACTTGCGACCGTGAGCGAGCAGCCCCCAGAACCCGACGAACCGATGCCCGGCGATTCCGCTGCCGACCCCTTCGAGGAGATCGTCGGCGAGGAGACCGACCGCGACCCCGATCTCGCCGTGATCGAGGCAGGCAGCCGGACCCTCCGTGCCCAGGCGGGGCCGCCCCAGCCGGACGTGGTGCCCGCCCGCCCGGAGGACCCCGAGACCGATCGGGCGCTGCGCGAGGTCGAGGAGGAGCTGGCCACCCGTTGGGGCGAGACGAAACTCGACCCGTCCCGGGAGCGCATCGCCGCGCTCATGGACGTGCTCGGCGAACCGCAGCGGGCCTACCCGTCCATCCATGTCACGGGCACCAACGGCAAGACCAGCACCGCCCGCATGATCGAGGCCCTGCTCGGCGCGCTCGACCTGCGCACCGGCCGCTACAGCAGCCCGCACGTGCAGTCGATCACCGAGCGGATCAGCATCGACGGAGCCCCGGTCACGGCCGAGCGTTTCGTCGAGAGCTACCGGGACGTCGCCCCCTTCGTGGAACTGGTCGACGCCCGGCAGTCGTACCGCCTCTCCTTCTTCGAGGTGCTCACCGCCATGGCGTACGCGGCCTTCGCGGACGCGCCGGTGGACGTCGCCGTCGTCGAGGTGGGCATGGGCGGTACCTGGGACGCCACGAATGTCATCGACGCCGATGTTGCCGTGATCACGCCCATCTCGCTGGACCACACCGATCGCCTCGGCGACACCCCCGAGAAGATCGCCGCCGAGAAGTCCGGCATCGTGAAGACGGACTCCCGTGTCGTTCTGGCCCAGCAGCCCGTCGAGGCGGCGTCGGTGGTGCTCCGGCGCGCGGTCGACGTCGACGCCACGGTTGCGCGGGAGGGCATGGAGTTCGGCGTGGTCTCCCGCGAGGTCGCGGTGGGCGGTCAGCTCATCACGCTGCGGGGGCTCGGCGGCGAATACCCCGACGTCTTCCTGCCGATGCACGGCGCCCACATGGCGCACAACGCCTGCGTGGCGCTGGCGGCGGTCGAGGCCTTCCTCGGTATCGGCGGCGAGAACGCCCGCGAGCTCGACATCGAGACCGTCCGCCAGGCCTTCGCCTCGGTGGCGACGCCGGGCCGCATGGAGCTCGTCCGATCCTCGCCGTCCGTTCTGCTGGACGCCGCCCACAACCCGGCCGGTGGGCAGGCGGCCGCGGCCACCGTCGGTGAGGCCTTCGGGTTCAGCAGGCTGGTCGGCGTCGTCGGCTGCAGCGCGGAGAAGGACGTGAGGGGCCTCCTCGAAGCCTTCGAGCCGGTCTTCACCGAGGTCGTGGTGACGCGCAACGCGACCCACCGGGCGATGGACGTCGACGAACTGGCCGCTCTGGCCGTCGAGGTGTTCGGGGAGGACCGCGTGCAGGTCGAGCCGCGGCTCGACGACGCGCTGGAGGCCGCCATCGCCCTGGCGGAGGAGGAGGGTGAGTACGCCGGAGCCGGCGTCCTGGTCACCGGCTCGGTCTTCACCGTCGGCGAGGCACGGCTGCTTCTCGGAAGGGGCCGGTAGTGCGCACCCTCTGCGCGAGTACGCTGATCGGCGAGTTCTTCGTGATCGGGTTCGCGGGACTCGTCGCGATGCGGCTCAGCGACGTCTCCGCCACCACGATCTGGGCCGTCAGCGCGACGGGGATGCTGCTGTCGCTGCTGCTGTGCGGGATGCTGGGCCGCCCGTGGGCGGTACCGGGCGGATGGGCCCTGCAGGTCGGCCTCGTCGCCGGGGGGTTCGTGGTCCCTTCCCTGTTCTTCCTGGGAGCCTGCTTCGCGGGCCTGTGGTGGGCCTCCGTGCACTACGGGCGCAGGATCGACGCGGCGAAGGCCGCTCGGGCAGCAGCGGAGGCGGACACCGCCTGAGAACGCCGCGGGGGTCCCGTGTAGCCTCTGACCACCCCCGATACCCGCGTCCCACGCAGTATTCCCAAGGAGCACCGCACATGAGTCAGCGCACGCTCGTCCTCCTGAAGCCCGACGCGGTCCGCCGCGGTCTGATCGGTGAGATCGTCGGCCGTATCGAGAGCAAGGCGGGCTGGACCATCCGTGCCATGGAGCTGCGGACGCTGGAACGACCGGTGCTGGAGAAGCACTACGCCGAGCACATCGACAAGCCGTTCTACCCTCCGCTCATGGACTTCATGACCTCCGGCCCCTCCCTGGTCATGGTGGTCGAGGGCGAGCGCGTGATCGACGGGCTGCGTGCCCTGGCCGGAGCGACGGACCCGATCGCCGCCGCGCCCGGGTCCATTCGGGGGGACTTCGGGACGATCGTGCGCGAGAACCTGGTGCACGCCTCCGACTCCGAGGAGTCCGCCGCGCGCGAGCTCGGGCTCTTCTTTCCCGACTTCGCCTGATTTCCCCGCTGACGAGGCGTCAGCTGCGGGCCCCCGGTGACCTGGGGCAACATGAGGAATCCGCTCGTCCTTCCGCATATTTTCAGCCGTTCGGGGGAAGGCTTCACCCGAACACGACGTCACCGTTCCGGGGGACGAACGGTGTTCTCCCGAGAATGGCGGAGGAACCCTCGCTGCGGTTCCCGGAGTCCGCGTCTACGATGGAATCTCGCTTCTCCGCGTAGCGGTTTCCGCAGCTTCCCCCTGCCGTCCCGCACGCCACATCGCTCCAGTTGGAAGGCCAGACGTATCCTATGGCGAACAACATGTCGTTCATCGGCCGTGACATGGCTGTCGACCTCGGGACCGCCAACACGCTGGTGTACGTCAGGGGTCGCGGGATCGTTCTCAACGAGCCGTCCGTCGTCGCCATCAACACGAACACCGGCGGCATCCTCGCGGTCGGTGCCGAGGCGAAGAAGATGATCGGCCGCACCCCCGGCAACATCGTCGCGGTCCGCCCGCTCAAGGACGGCGTCATCGCCGACTTCGAGATCACCGAGCGGATGCTCCGCTACTTCATCCTGAAAATCCACAAGAGGCGTTACCTCGCGCGTCCCCGGGTCGTCATCTGCGTGCCCTCGGGTATCACCGGTGTCGAACGACGCGCGGTCATCGAGGCGTCCACGCAGGCCGGCGCCCGGCAGGTCCACATCATCGAAGAGCCGATGGCCGCAGCCATCGGCTCCGGCCTCCCGGTCCACGAGGCCACCGGCAACATGGTCGTCGACATCGGCGGCGGCACCACCGAGGTCGCGGTGATCTCGCTCGGCGGGATCGTCACCGCGCAGTCCATCCGCGTCGCCGGCGACGAGCTGGACAACGCGATCATCCAGCACATCAAGAAGGAGTACAGCCTCCTTCTCGGCGAGCGCACCGCGGAGAGCATCAAGATCACCATCGGTTCGGCGTACTCCCACGACAAGGAGGAGCACACCGAGATCCGGGGCCGCGACCTGGTCAGCGGCCTCCCGAAGACCGTCGTGATCTCCGCCGCCGAGGTGCGCAAGGCCATCGAGGAACCGGTGAACGCCATCGTCGACGCGGTGAAGACCACCCTCGACAAGTGCCCGCCGGAACTCTCGGGTGACGTCATGGACCGCGGCATCGTTCTCACCGGGGGCGGCGCACTCCTCCGCGGTCTCGACGAACGCCTCCGCCACGAGACGGGCATGCCCATCCACATCGCCGAGGACCCGCTGGACTCCGTGGCGCTCGGATCCGGCAAGTGCGTCGAGGAGTTCGAGGCCCTCCAGGAGGTCCTCGACTCGCAGCCCCGGCGCTGACGGTCCGGCCGGAGCCCCGGCCGGACTTCCGGCACCACAACACCACAACCGACACCGACCGCCCGGTCCCACGGAGAAAGGCACGGCCGCCGCACGTGAGGGATTCCCGAGAAAGCCGGCTGCTGCTCGTCCTGCTGGTCGCCATCGCGTTCGCACTGATCACGGTGGACCTGCAGGGAGGCGAGCAGTCCCCGCTCGACGGCGCGCGGCGCACCACCGCCTCCGCACTCGGACCTGTTCAGGAAGGTGTGTCCGACGCCGTCGACCCTGTCGGACACGCCATCTCCGCCGTACGGGAGTCGGGGGAACGCCACGACCGCCTCAAGGCGCTCCGGCAGGAGAACATGGAGCTCCGCCGCAAACTGGGCTCCGACGACCGGAACCGCTCCAGAGCCCGAGAACTCGACAGCCTGCTGCGCACCGCCGGGGCAGGCGGCTACGGCATCAAAGCCGCCGAGGTCATCGGCATCGGTGCCGCTCAGGGATTCTCCTGGACGGCGACCATCGACGTCGGCAGTGAGGACGGCATCACCCCCGACATGACGGTGATCAACGGCGCCGGCCTCGTCGGCCGCACCACCACCGTCGGTACCTCCACCTCGACCATCCTGCTCGCGAACGACCCCGACTTCACCGTGGGCACGCGCATGGAGGGCAACTCCGAACTCGGCTTCGCCGCCGGACAGGGAAGCGACTCCATGACGGTGCAGCTCCTCAACGGCAAGGCCCGCGTCGAGAAGGGCGATCGACTCGTCACGTTCGGATCCCACAACGGCACCCCGTTCGTGCCCGGCGTACCCGTCGGCGAGGTCTCCAAGGTCGAACGGCAGACCGGTGACCTGACGCGGACACTCCGCATCCGGCCCTTCGCACGGTTCACCCGCCTGGACCTCGTCGGCATCGTCGTGGAACCGCCCCGCAAGGATCCCCGGGACAAGGTGCTCCGCCCGAAGGAGCCGAAGAAGCCCGAGCCCGCCCCGACGGTCACCGTCACCGCGACGCCCGGCGCCGCACCGCCGGACGAGGACGGTGCCCAGGCCGCGCCACCGGCCCCCGGCGACACCGCCGCACCCGACACGAACAACCCCGACGAGCCCGCCGAGCCCGCCGAACCGGGCCCCGAGGCCCCAGGAGCTGAGTGACCGTGATGCGCGCCAACCGGATCCTGCTCTCCACCGCCTTCGTGCTGCTCGCGCTGATCGTGCAGGTCGGCATCCTGGCACGGCTCCAACTCCCCGGGGCCGTGCCCGACCTGCTGCTGCTGACCGTGCTGGGTCTCGCCATGGTGTACGGCCCGACCGGCGGAGCCCTCGTGGGGTTCGGTGCCGGTCTGCTCGCCGACCTCGCCCCGCCCGCCGACCACGCCGTCGGCAGGTACGCCATGGTGCTCTGCATCGTCGGCTACCTGGCCGGACTGACGAAGCCCGAGAACGGCCAGCACCGGTCCGCGACCCTGCCCATGGCCGTCGTCGGCGGTGCCGCCGTCGGCTCCACGCTGCTCTACGCCGGCGTGGGCGCTCTCGTGGGCGACTCTCCTGCGCTGAACACCGGCATCGGGGGCCTGCTGCTCACCGCCATCCTCTACAACCTCCTCCTGGCTCCGTTCACGGTTCCCCTGATCATGGCGGCGGCGCGCCGCACCGCGCGCGATCCCCTGGGGGACGGGACGACCTCCGGGACCGGCAGGAGCAGCGCCGCGTCCGGCTGGACCGTCGGCAGCGGCACCCTGCGTTCCGGGTTCCTCGCCGGCCGCAGCGTACGCAGCGTGCGCAGCGGCAGGCCCGCATCCTTCGGTGGCCCGCGCGGCTCCCTCATCGGCCGCTCCGCACGGAACAAGGCGGCGAGCATCAAGGGGGTCAAGCGGCTGTGAGCGTGCTGGGGCGACAGACCGACCACCGCGAGGGGAACGCATGAGCAACATCCCGGAGACCGGACGCACACCGCGCATCACGATCCGCATGGTGGCCATCCAGATCCTGGTGTTCTCCCTGCTGATCACTCTCGGCGGGCGGCTCTGGTACCTGCAGATCCGCAACGGCGACGAATACACGGCGCAGGCCGTGGGCAACCACGTCCAGCAGGTCGTGGAGCCCGCCGTCCGCGGCTCCATCCTCGACGCCCGGGGCGTCCCCCTGGCCGACAACGAGACCCGGCTCGTCGTCTCCGCCTCCCGCACCGCCCTGCTGAAGATGGACGACGGCGGCGCCGCCGTCCTCACCCGCCTGGCCGAGGTGCTCGACCTGCCGCCGGACGACGTGAAGAAGCGGGTGCGGCTCTGCGACGCGGAGACCCCCAAACCCTGCTGGAACGGCTCGCCGTACCAGCCCATCCCCATCACCGACGAAGCCACCGCGCAACAGGCCCTCACCATCCGGGAACGCTCCGAGGACTTCCCCGGCATCACCGCCGAGCCCAAGGCCGTACGCCGCTACCCCGCGCCCTACGGCGCCGACACCTCCCAGGTGCTCGGTTACCTGTCGCCCGTCACCGACGAGGAGATCAAGGAGGCAGAGGACAGCGAGAACCCCTTCCTCCCCTCCGACCAGATCGGCCGTTCCGGGCTCGAGCGCAGCTACAACCAGGCGTTGCGCGGCGACGCCGGCGTCACCGACTACGAGGTCGACAAACTCGGCCGGGTCATGGGCCAGTCCGAGAGCCAGCGGCCCGAAGCCGGATCCACGCTCATCACCAGCATCGACTCCCGCATCCAGGCCGTCGCCGAGCGCGAGCTGAAGGCGGGCATGAAGATGGCGCGCACCCAGTTCGACCACAACACCGGCCGCAACTACGAAGCCGACGCCGGTGCCGTGGTCGTGATGGAGTCCGACACCGGGCGCCTCGTCGCCATGGCCTCCAACCCCGAGTACGACCCCAACTCCTGGGTCGGCGGCATCTCCGCCAAGGACTACGAGAGGCTCACGAGCAAGAAGTCGAACTACCCGCTGATCAACCGCGCCATCCAGGGCGTCGCCGCACCCGGATCGATCTTCAAGGTCGTCTCCAGCTCCGCCGCGGTGCGGGCCGGCTACCCCTTCGACGGCAGCTACGACTGCTCCTCGGCCTACAGCGTCGGCGGCCACGTCTTCAAGAACTACGAGTCCCAGAGCTACGGAGCGATCAACCTGGGCCGTGCCCTGGAGGTGTCCTGCGACACCGTCTTCTACCGCCTCGCCCACCAGGAGTGGAAGAAGGACGGCGGGATGGAGCCCAACAAGTCCGCGAACGACTGGTTCTACCGGACGGCGCACGACTTCGGCCTCGGTGAGGAGACCGGCATCGACCTCCCCAACGAGGTCAGCGGCCGCGTTCCGGACCGTCAGTGGAAGCGCGACTACTGGGAGGCGAACAACGACTCCTGGTGCAAGGTGAAGAACCCCAAGACCTTCGCCGAGAAGATCGCCAAGGAGAACTGCGTCTCCGGGATGAAGATGCGCGCCGGCGACGCCATCAACTACTCCATCGGCCAGGGCGACACCCTTGTCACCCCCATCCAGATGGCCGTCATCTACAGCGCCATCAGCAACGGCGGAAAACTGATGGACCCGACCGTGGGCAAGGCCGTCGTCAGCGCCGACGGCTCGACCGTGGACCCGATCGAGCCCAGCTCCCACGGCAAACTGCCCATCAGCAGGAAGACGCTGAACCAGATCGACCAGGCCCTCGCCGGAGTCGCCACGCACGGCACCGCGGCATGGCGGTTCGCCGACGTGGGATGGCCGCAGAAGAAGATCCCCATGCACGCCAAGACCGGTACGGCCGAGGTGTACGGCAAGCAGACCACCTCGTGGTTCGCCACCTACACCGACGACTACACCATCGTGATGACCATCTCCCAGGGCGGCACCGGCTCCGGAGCTTCCGGCCCCTACGTGCGCAACATCTACGACGCCATCTACGGGGTCCAGGAGGACGGCTCCATCAACAAGAAGAAGGCGCTGCTGCCGGAGCCGGAGAAGGCCCTCCCGAAAATCAGCAAGAACGGGCAGATCCTGTCCCGGTTCTCCAAGAAGTTCGAGGCCGCCAATCTCAAGGCCCAGGCCGGGGGCGACGACGGGAGCACCGAGTGACCGACCGTTCCTACGGACTGGCCGGCTACGGCCCCCAGCAGCGCTCCGCCTGGCGCCGCGCCACCGCGCGCGACTCCGTGCTGTGGCGCCTCGACTGGCCGCTGCTCACGGCCGGCACGGTGCTGTCCCTCCTGGGATCGCTCCTCGTCTGGTCCGCCACCCGCAACCGGGACACCCTCAACCACGGCGACCCGCAGTACTTCCTCTGGCGCCACGTGCTGAGTCTGCTCATCGGACTGGGCCTGATGGCCGGAACGGTCTGGCTCGGCCACCGGCGGCTGCGCGGTGCCGTTCCCGTGCTCTACGGCATCTCCGTGGTGCTCGCGCTCCTCGTCCTCACTCCCCTCGGTGCCACCATCAACGGCTCCCGGGCCTGGCTCGACCTCGGCGGCGGGCTCTCGCTCCAGCCCGCCGAGTTCGTCAAGGTCACCGTGATACTGGCGATGGCGATGCTGCTGGCCGCCCGGGTCGACGCGGGCGACCGCGAGTTCCCCGACCACCGCACTGTGCTGCAGTCGCTCGGCATGGCAGCCGTCCCCATCGGCGTCATCATGCTCATGCCCGACCTCGGCTCCACGATGGTCGTCGTGTGCATCGTGCTGGGCGTCCTGCTCGCCTCCGGCGCCTCCTACCGCTGGATCATCGGCCTCTCCCTCGCGGGCATCGGCGGAGCTGTGGCCGTCTGGCTGCTCGGAGTGCTCGACGAGTATCAGATCAACCGCTTCGCCGCGTTCGCCAACCCCTCGCTCGACCCCCGAGGGGTCGGCTACAACACCAACCAGGCGCGCATCGCCATCGGCTCCGGAGGGCTCTGGGGCAAGGGACTCTTCGACGGCACCCAGACCACCGGCCAGTTCGTCCCCGAGCAGCAGACCGACTTCATCTTCACCGTGGCCGGCGAGGAACTCGGCTTCGTCGGCGGCGCGGCCATCATCGGCCTCATCGGCCTGGTGCTGTGGCGCGCCTGCCGCATCGCCCGCGAGACCACCGAGCTCTACGGCACCATCGTCGCCGCCGGCATCATCGCCTGGTTCGCGTTCCAGACCTTCGAGAACATCGGCATGACTCTCGGCATCATGCCCGTCGCGGGCCTGCCGCTGCCGTTCGTCTCCTACGGCGGCACCTCCATGTTCGCGGTGTGGATCTCCATCGGCCTGCTGCAATCGATCAAGGTGCAACGACCGGTGTCCGCCTGACACCCACCGGTCGGCGTTGCCGTACGTCCTCCAGGGGCCTACGTTTCCCTCATGGCGGACATGGTGCGCGAGGTCGAGCGGAAGTACGAGGCCACCGACGACACCGAACTCCCCGACCTCCACGTCAAGGGCGTGGCCACGGTCACCGACCGCGGCCACGCCACCCTCCGCGCCGTCTACTGGGACACCGCCGACTCGCGTCTCGCCGCCGACGGGGTCACCCTGCGCCGCCGCACCGGCGGCACCCATGAGGGCTGGCACCTCAAACTTCCCGCAGGCCCGCACACCCGCGACGAGTACCGCGTCCCCCTCGCCGCGTCGCCGCCGCGCACCCTGACCGCCCTCGTCCGCTCACGCGCGCGCACCGAGCCGCTGGAGCCGATCGTGGAACTCACCTCCGAACGTCACACGTTCCACCTCCAGGACGCCGAGGGAACTCTGCTGGCCGAGGTGTCCCGCGACACGGTGACCGCCACCCGGCTCGGCACCGACGACACCCCGACCGCACACTGGACCGAGATCGAGGCAGAACTCGCCGACGGGCCTCCCGAACTCCTCGAGCGCGTCGGGAAGCGACTGCGCAAGGCCGGCCTCCGGCCGTCACGCGCGGCATCGAAACTGCAGCGCGCGCTCGACGAGACCGGCGGAACGCCGCCCTCCTCCGAACCCGGGCCCCCGCCGACGCCGCGGAACGCCGGAGACCACGTCCTGGCCTACGTCCGCACCCAGGTGCGCGCGCTCGTCGCCCTGGACCCGGCCGTGCGCCGGAACCAGCCCGACTCCGTGCACCGGATGCGGGTCGCGACACGGCGACTGCGCAGCTGCTTCCGCTCCCACCGCGCCGTCCTCGACCGCTCCACCACCGATGCCCTCGGAGAGGAACTGCGGTGGCTCGCCGCAGAACTGGGCCAGGACCGGGACCGCGAGGTGCTCATGGACCGCCTCCTCGACCACCTCGCGCACCTTCCCCGCCCCCTCCGGCTCGGCCCGGTGCGCACCCGGCTGCACACCTACGACCGCGCACGCCGTACCCGCAGCCGCCGCAGTGTCACCGCGGTCCTCGACGGACGCCGCTACCTCGCCCTCCTCGACGCCCTCGCCGACCTGCTCGCCGACCCGCCTCTGCGACCGGCCGCGGCGAAGCCCGCCGAGCGCGTCCTCGCCCGCGCCGTCCGCCGTGACACCGCACGTCTCGACGCCCGCGTGCGCGAGGCGCTCGCCGCCCCGGCAGGAGACGCACGCGACCAGGCCCTGCACCGCGCACGGAAAGCGGCGAAACGCGCCCGCTACGCCGCCGAGGTCGCACGCCCCGCCCTGGGGAAGCCGGCGGCGAAACACGTCGAACGGACGACCGCTCTCCAGCGGCTCCTGGGCGACCACCACGACGGCGTCGTCGCCCGGGCCGCACTGCGCGACCTCGCACAGCAGGCACACGACGCCGGCGAGCACTCGTTCACCTACGGTGTGCTGTACGAGCAGGAGAGGACGCTCGCACAGGGCTACGAGCGCGACCTGCCTGCCGCCCGGCGTGCCGCGACCGAGCACCGCTTCTGACGCGTCCACGGCGGGGGAGGGGCCGGCTCCGGGGCACGTTACGCTGGAGAGTCACCTCACCCGAAGACGCCGCACCCTGATCCGAGGACACCACCCATGCCAGTCGAGTCGGTCTTCCCGCGCCTGGAGGCACTCCTCCCGCACGTCCAGAAGCCGATCCAGTACGTCGGCGGCGAGCTCAACTCCACCGTCAAGGACTGGGACTCCACCGACGTCCGCTGGGCGCTGATGTACCCGGACGCCTACGAGGTGGGCCTGCCCAACCAGGGCGTCATGATCCTCTACGAAGTGCTCAACGAGCGTGAGGGCGTGCTGGCCGAGCGCACCTACAGCGTCTGGCCCGACCTCGAGAAGCTCATGCGCGAGCACGGCGTGCCGCAGTTCACCGTCGACGCGCACCGTCCCGTGGGCGCCTTCGACGTGCTCGGTGTCTCCTTCGCCACCGAGCTGGGCTACACCAACCTCCTCACCGCCCTCGAGCTCTCCGACGTCCCCCTGGCGGCGGCGGACCGCACCGAGGACCATCCGATCGTGATGGCGGGCGGCCATGCCGCCTTCAACCCGGAGCCGATCGCCGAGTTCATCGACTGCGCAGTCGTCGGGGACGGCGAGCAGGCGGTGCTGGAGATCACCGACATCATCCGCGCCTGGAAGGACGAGGGACGCCCGGGTGGGCGGGAGGAGCTGCTGTTCCGCCTGGCCAGGACGGGTTCGGTGTACGTGCCGGGCTTCTACGACGTCGAGTACCTGGCGGACGGCAGGATCTCCCGTGTGGTGCCGAACCGCTCCGGTGTGCCGTGGCGCGTCTCGAAGCACACGGTCATGGACCTGGACGACTGGCCGTACCCGAAGCAGCCGCTGGTGCCCCTGGCCGAGACGGTGCACGAGCGCATGTCGGTGGAGATCTTCCGCGGCTGCACGCGCGGCTGCCGGTTCTGCCAGGCCGGCATGATCACCCGACCGGTCCGGGAACGCTCCATCACCGGTATCGGCGACATGGTCGACAAGGGCCTCAAGAACACGGGCTTCGAGGAGGTCGGCCTGCTGTCGCTGTCCTCCGCCGACCACAGCGAGATCGGGGACGTCGCCAAGGGGCTGGCCGACCGCTACGAAGAGGACAAGATCGGCCTCTCGCTGCCCTCCACCCGGGTCGACGCCTTCAACATCGACCTCGCCAACGAGCTCACTCGCAACGGGCGTCGTTCCGGCCTCACCTTCGCGCCCGAGGGAGGGAGCGAGCGGATCCGGAAGGTCATCAACAAGATGGTCTCGGAGGACGACCTGATCCGCACCGTCGCCACCGCCTACGGCAACGGCTGGCGGCAGGTGAAGCTCTACTTCATGTGCGGCTTGCCGACCGAGACGGACGAGGACGTGCTCCAGATCGGCGACATGGCGGTCAACGTGATCGCCAAGGGCCGCGAGGTCGCGAAGTCCAACGACATCCGGTGCACGGTCTCCATCGGCGGGTTCGTACCCAAGCCGCACACGCCGTTCCAGTGGGCGCCGCAGCTGTCCGCGGAGGAGACCGATGCCCGGCTGGGCAAGCTCCGCGACAAGATCCGCGCGGACAAGAAGTACGGCCGCTCCATCGGTTTCCGCTACCACGACGGTCGGCCGGGCATCGTGGAGGGACTGCTCTCCCGCGGCGACCGGCGGGTCGGTGACGTCATCCGCGAGGTGCACCGCCGGGGCGGCCGCTTCGACGGCTGGCGCGAGTACTTCAGCTACGACCAGTGGATGGAGGCGGCCGCGGCGACGCTGCCCGAGCACGGCGTGGACGTCGACTGGTACACGACCCGGGAGCGTGCCTACGAGGAGGTCCTTCCCTGGGACCACCTCGACTCCGGTCTCGACAAGGACTGGCTCTGGGAGGATTGGCAGGACGCCCTCGACGAGACCGAGGTCGAGGACTGCCGCTGGGACCCCTGCTTCGACTGTGGCGTGTGTCCTCAGATGGGCACCGACATCCAGATCGGTCCCACGGGCAAGAAGCTCCTGCCGCTGACGGTGAAGTGAGCCGCCGGGCGGTCCGCACGGGCTGCCCGGGGAAAGCCCCTGGCATCTCCCCGGGGCGGTCGGCAGACTGCCGGGCATGCCCGAACTGATGCTTCCGACCACCGCCGTCCGCCGCTCCTTCGTCGCCGCGATGGCGGAGTTCGAGGCGGAGGGGCGCTCCGGCGACGGCACGTCCCTGGGGGACGACCTCGCCGGGTTCGGCGGTGTCTGGCACGAGGCGGAGGGCTTCGCCGCCTATGTGGCGGCGGTCCGGGCGGACGAGTGCGAGGAGACGCTGCGGCGGGCCGGGTTCGTGCCGTGCACGACCTACTGGTACATCGACGGTGACACCTACCTCGGACGCTTCGCGATCCGGCACCGCCTCAACGATTTCCTCCACGAGCAGGGCGGGCACATCGGGTACGACGTGCGTCCCTCGGCGCGCAGGCGCGGCCACGCCACCGCGATGCTCCGTGAGGGGCTGCGGCACGCCCGTGTCCTGGGCATCGAACAGGTGCTGATCACCTGCGACCACGACAACTCCGCCTCGCGCAGGGTGATCGAGAGCGGTGGTGGGTCTTCGAGGACCGGCGCGGGGACAAGCTGCGGTACTGGGTACCGACGGTCTGAGCCCCCGGATCCGGAGAGGCGCGTACTCTGGACGGCAGGATCATCCGTGCGTGGGCGCACCACAGGGGCGCGACGGTACGGACTTCCGCCCCCTTGCACCTGTACATCCAAGGGCGGCCGCCCGGGGCGTGCCGCCCTGCACCGAGGAGAGAACCCTGGGCAAGCGACAGCCCGAAGGCCCGCCGCCCGCACCCGCGGTGCAGCGCATCCGACTGCGCTACACCAAGCGCGGCCGCCTCCGGTTCACCAGTCACCGTGACTTCCAGCGCGCCTTCGAGCGCGCGCTGCGGCGCGCCGAGGTGCCCATGGCGTACTCGGCGGGATTCACGCCGCACCCGAAGGTGTCCTACGCCAATGCGGCGCCGACGGGTACCGCCAGTGAGGCCGAGTACCTGGAGATCGGCCTCGTCTCCCGGCGTGATCCGGAGGATCTGCGCCGGAAGCTCGACGCCTGCATGCCGACGGGCCTCGACCTGACGGATGCGGTGGAGGCCCGCACCTCCGACTTCACCGACCGGCTCCGGGCCTCGGCCTGGGAACTGCGGATGGAGGGGGTGGCCCACGACGAGGCACGCCGTGCGGTCGACGCCTTCCTCGCGGCGGAGACGGTCGAGGTCCGGCGGAGGACGAAGAAGGGTATCCGGACCTTCGACGCACGCGCTGCCGTGGCTGCGCTCGACATCGGTGCGGTCACGCGGAGCGAGCACGATGGGCCGGGACAGCATCCTTGTGCGATACTGCGGCTGGTAGTGCGGCACCTGACACCTGCCGTACGACCCGACGACGTCCTGTCCGGGCTCCGCGCTACGGCCGACCTGGCGCCGCCGGTCCCTGTCGAGGTGACCAGGCTGGCGCAGGGGCCGCTCGATGAGGAGTCCGGCACGGTGACCGACCCGCTGGTGCCCGACCGCGACGCAGCCCTCGCCGCGACGGCGCCGAGCGCGGTCGCCCCGGAGACGACCGGGGCCGTCACCGCGTAGGTACGCAGTCGACGCGTCGCCGCCGACGCGAGCGCCAGGGAGCCACCCTGGCAGCTGACCGGCAGGCGGGCGCATGGAGACAGAAGACTTTCGCCGTAGCCGGACCCGCAGGGACGGAACCGGCGAGTGACACGAACAGCTCCCGAGCGGCGCCCGCGCCCGACGGGACGCGGCAGCGCGAGAGGCGCAGGCCGCGACCGGAGGGGCGTGGCGCCCGGGAGCGTGACGGGAGAACTGCCCGCATGCCCGAGCGCACCGACTCCGCAGCCGCGGAGAACATCGAGAACACGCAGAAGACACCGCTGGCGACCGGGCCGGCCGATCGTTCGGAGGCTGCCGGCAGCCCGAGCGACACCCTGCCCCCGCGCCGCCGGCGCCGCGCGTCGGCCCCGGCGGGTGCGCCGCCCGCGGCCCCTGCGGCACCTGCCCCGGAGAGCCTGCCCGCTGCCGCGGAAGCCGCTCACGAGGTGGCCCAGGACAGTGCCCCGGCGGTTTCCGCGGAGCCTCCTGCCCGTCCGCGCCGTCGCGCCACGCGGAAGACCGCCGCTCCGTCGGCCGCTTCCGCGGCGCAGGTCCAGGACGCGCCACCTGTCAGTGAGGGTGTGAGCGGGGCGACCGCTTCGGGTGCCGCCGCCGTGGCGGCGGACGAGCTGTCCGCTGCCGGTGGGGCGACCGGCGGGGAGGACGCGCACGCCCAGGAGTCTGCTGCTGCCGATGCGCCGCGGCGCACGCGGCGGCGTGCCACCCGTCGTACTTCCGCACCCGCGGGGGCTCCGGAGTCCGCCGGGAGCGGCGACCGGCCTGCCGGGAACGTCCGGGACGGCGGGGACGGCGGGGACACCGCCACCGCGGCCCCGGAATCCGGCTCCGTCCAGGACTCCGAATCAGCAGCCGGGGAGAAGGCGGCCGCCACGGCCGGCGGTACGTCCCGGGGCGGGGCTGCCCGTTCCCGTCGGCGGTCCACGCACGGGGAGTCCTCCGCCGCAGCCGACACCGCGGTGGACGAGGCGTCCGGCAAGGCCGCGCAGGACGGGAAGGCCGGTTCCGCGAAGGACGGCTCCGAGGAGCCGTCCGCAGCGGGCCGTACGCGCCGCCGGTCGGCGCGGAAGGCCGCCGGTGCTCCGCAGGAGCAGGGAGCGGAGAAGGCTGCTACGGCCGGTTCCGCGAAGGCTGCTGACGGGGCCGGCGAGACCGAGCGGTCCGCCGGTGGCGGGTCTGCCCGCAAGCCGGCGGCGAAGCCGCCCGTGGCAGTGTTCCAGGCACCCGTCTTCACCGAGCCGATGTTCCAGACTCCGCAGAGTGCCGCCGCCGAGGCCGCCGCCGAGCGGGCTCTTGCGGAGGACGGCGAGGACGAGCAGGACGAGCAGGACGGGGCCCCCTCCGCCCCCGCCGGCCGTGGCCGTCGGGGCGGCGGCGAGGACGACGGTGGCGACTCCCGTGCCGACGAGGCGGACGACGAGGGCGGCGACGGCGACCGTCCCACGCGCCGTCGCCGGCGCGGCGGGCGTCGCCGCCGCCGCGGCGAGCAGGCCGAGACGCAGGACGCCGCCCGTGGTGCCGATTCGGGGCCCGACGAGGAGGGCCGTTCCGGCGACGAGGACGACGAACCGGAGGACGCGCGGGACGAGTCCGGTTCCGGGCGTGGGACGGAGTCGGACGGGTCCGGTGCCGGCTCGGGCGGCTCGTCCAGCAGCTCGCGGCGCCGGCGCCGGCGCCGCCGCCGCAGCGGGGACAGCCCCGACAGCGCGCCGTCGGACGGCGACCCGGAGCGGACCGTCGTCAAGATCCGCGAGCCGCGGAAGAAGAAGGACCCGGAGCCTGCGGACGAGGTGCAGGCCATCAAGGGCTCGACCCGGCTGGAGGCGAAGAAGCAGCGGCGCCGTGAAGGCCGCGAGCAGGGCCGGCGGCGGGTGCCGATCATCACCGAGGCGGAGTTCCTCGCCCGCCGCGAGGCCGTCGAGCGCGTCATGGTGGTGCGCCAGAACGGCGATCGCACGCAGATCGGGGTGCTCGAGGACGACGTCCTCGTCGAGCACTTCGTGAACAAGGAGCAGTCGACCTCGTACGTCGGCAACGTCTACCTCGGCAAGGTGCAGAACGTCCTGCCGTCGATGGAGGCGGCGTTCGTCGACATCGGCAAGGGACGCAACGCCGTTCTCTACGCCGGTGAGGTCAATTTCGAGGCACTCGGCATGGCGAACGGCCCGCGGCGCATCGAGACGGCG
The DNA here is from genome assembly GCF_047200695.1 of Streptomyces callyspongiae. Lineage (NCBI taxonomy): Bacteria > Bacillati > Actinomycetota > Actinomycetes > Kitasatosporales > Streptomycetaceae > Streptomyces > Streptomyces callyspongiae. Next base: position 130,876 of record NZ_JBJZOM010000008.1, on the reverse strand, counting down.
CTGAAGTCCGGCCAGCCGGTGCTCGTCCAGGTGACCAAGGACCCGATCGGGCACAAGGGCGCGCGGCTCACCAGTCAGGTGTCGCTGCCGGGCCGGTACCTGGTGTACGTGCCCGAGGGGTCGATGACCGGCATCAGCCGCAAGTTGCCCGACACCGAGCGGGCGCGGCTGAAGCAGATCCTCAAGCAGGTCGTCCCGGAGAACGCCGGTGTGATCGTCCGTACCGCGGCCGAGGGCGCGAGCGAGGAGGAGTTGCGCCGCGACGTGGAGCGGCTGCAGGCGCAGTGGGAGGACATTCGGAAGAAGTCGCAGAAGGGCAACGCGCCGACGCTGCTCTACGGCGAGCCGGACATGACGGTCCGTGTCGTCCGCGACATCTTCAACGAGGACTTCTCCAAGGTCGTCGTCTCCGGTGAGCAGGCATGGGAGACGATCCACGGGTACGTGTCGCATGTCGCACCGGACCTGGTGGAACGGCTCCAGAAGTGGACGTCCGACGTGGACGTGTTCGCCACGCACCGGATCGACGAGCAGCTCACCAAGGCGCTGGACCGCAAGGTGTGGCTGCCCAGCGGTGGTTCGCTGGTGATCGACCGGACCGAGGCGATGGTCGTGGTCGATGTGAACACCGGCAAGTTCACCGGCCAGGGCGGCAACCTCGAGGAGACCGTCACCAGGAACAACCTGGAGGCGGCCGAGGAGATCGTGCGGCAGCTGCGGCTCCGCGACCTGGGCGGCATCATCGTGATCGACTTCATCGACATGGTGCTGGAGTCCAACCGCGACCTGGTACTGCGGCGGCTCCTCGAGTGCCTGGGCAGGGATCGTACGAAGCACCAGGTGGCCGAGGTCACCTCGCTGGGGCTGGTCCAGATGACGCGCAAGCGCGTGGGTCAGGGCCTGCTCGAGTCGTTCTCCGAGCCGTGCGTGCACTGCAACGGCCGGGGCCTGATCGTGCACGTCGAGCAGGCGCATGCCGCCGGTGGCGGCGGGGGCGGCAAGAAGAGCCGGAAGAAGCAGAAGGCCGCGGCTCAGGCGGCCGCCGCCGAGGTGGAGACCGCAGCCGCGCCGGAGGCCGAGCCGGAGCGGGCCGCGGGAGAGGCCGAGAAGTCCGAGAAGCCGGGGAAGCTGCCCGAGCCGGAGTTCGTCCCGGACGAGGAGCTCTACAGCACGGCTGCCGAGGCCGAGGCGGCGGCTGCGCGCGGCGGACGTTCCCGTCGCCGGGGCGGCCGCAAGGCGTCCGCGCCGGCAGGGCCGCCGAAGGCGGAGTCCGAGGCGTCTGCGGAGGCGGAGAAGCCGGCGAGGAAGTCCGGGCGGAAGTCCGCGGAGAAGGCCGGGAAGAAGTCGGCGAGCAAGGCCGCGGAGCCCGCTGCGGAGTCGGTGTCGCAGGCTGCGCCGTCCGGGGCCGCGACGGAGTCGTCGGACGGGACTGCTCCGGAGCCTGCCGCGGGGCAGCGTTCCCGGCGCCGCGCGCGCCGGAAGGCGTCCGCGCCGGCGGGCGCGCCGCAGGGCGACGCCGCAGAGGCCGCCGGTTCGATCGTGGTGTCCGCAGCGGCGTCGACGGAGGCCCAGGGCTCTCCGGAGCCCCCGGTGCAGGAGTCCGCTGCGGCGGACGGTGGTTCGGTTTCGGCGGAGGCGGCGCCGCGTGGCCGTCGTCGGGCGACGAGGAAGGCGTCGGCGCCGGCCGGTGTGCCGGAGGTGGCGGAGGGCGACGGCAGCGCGATCGTCGTGCCCGCGGTCGACCGGTCCGCTGCAGCGGGTTCCGATGCCGCACAGTCCTCGGTGCAGGAGTCCGCTGCGGCGGACGGTGGTTCGGTTTCGGCGGAGGCGGCGCCGCGTGGCCGTCGTCGGGCGACGAGGAAGGCGTCGGCGCCGGCCGGCCCGCCGGAGGTGGCGGAGAGCGAGGAGGGCGCGATCGTGCTTCCCGCCGCCCGCGTCGAGGACTCCGCGCGGCAGGCTTCCGAGGGCGGCGGAGCCGTGGAGGAGTCCCCGGATTCCGGGAGTGCCAAGAAGTCGGCACGTTCCGCGGCGAAGAAGGCGACCGCCCGCAAGAGCAGCACGGCGAAGAAGGCTGCTCCGAGGAAGTCGGCCGCGAGGAAGTCGGCCGCGAGGAAGGCGACCGCGAGGAAGGCCGACGCGGCCGAGAGCGCCGGAGCCTCCGCGGGTACGGAGAACGGAGCGGACGCCACGGTGGAGACGAAGGCGGCGAAGCGGGCGGCGGCGGCCGACCAGCAGAGCGCGCCGTCCGTTTCGGCCCCGGCCGAGGACTGACGGGCGGGCCGGCCCGGTCCGCCCCGTGCGGGAGTGGACCGGGCCGGGTTTGACCCGCTGGTCAAGGCCCCGTAGCCTTGACCTTCGGCGTGTCGTCAGGATGCGCCGCACTTCTGAGCAACTCCCTCCCGGGTCGATGTCGCGACATCCGCGGGAGAGGCCGTTCATTCCTCAGCGGAACCGTCGGGATTCACCTCCCGCCTGGGCGGCTGGCATCAGAGGTCCGAATCGAGCGAGAGAGAGCGAGAGTCGTGTACGCGATCGTGCGCACCGGTGGCCGCCAGCAGAAGGTCGCCGTCGGCGATGTCATCGAGGTTGACCGTATTTCCACCAGTGAGGTCGGCGACAACGTCGAACTCTCGGCCCTGCTCGTGGTGGACGGCGAGTCCGTCACCAGCGACCCGTGGGTGCTGGCCGGCGTGAAGGTTCAGGCCGAGGTCGTGGACCACCACAAGGGTTCGAAGATCCGGATCCAGAAGTACAAGAACAAGACCGGTTACAAGAAGCGGATCGGTCACCGCCAGCTGCACACCGCGCTGAAGATCACCGACATCCCCGCCCCGGCCGCGAAGTAAGGGACTGAGAACACATGGCACACAAGAAGGGCGCATCGTCCACCCGGAACGGCCGCGACTCCAACCCGCAGCGGCTCGGTGTGAAGCGCTTCGGCGGTCAGCTCGTCAACGCCGGTGAGATCCTGGTCCGTCAGCGCGGCACCCACTTCCACCCGGGCACCGGCGTCGGTCGCGGTGGCGACGACACCCTGTTCGCGCTGGACGCGGGTTCGGTGCAGTTCGGCACCCGTCACGGCCGCAAGGTCGTGAACATCGTTCCGGGCGAGTAACGGCCCGGTTCGGCACCGACACACTTCGCGAGGGCGGACCGCCGCTTCCCGTACGGGGGGCGCGGGACCGCCCTCGCCGTGTTCGCCACCCCGGCGCCCGGCAGGCGGCCGTGCTCCGCGACCCCACGCACCCCCTCACGCCAGTGATCCCCATGCCAGGAGGCATCCCGTCATGACCACCTTCGTGGACCGCGTCGACCTGCACATCGCCGCGGGCAACGGCGGACACGGCTGCGCTTCCGTGCACCGGGAGAAGTTCAAGCCGCTGGGCGGCCCCAACGGGGGGAACGGTGGGCGTGGCGGCGATGTGGTGCTGGTGGTGGACTCGGGTGTGACCACGCTCCTGGAGTACCACCACGGTCCGCATCGCAAGGCCGCCAACGGCAAGCCCGGAGAGGGCGGTCACCGGTCCGGCAAGGACGGCGGCGATCTCGTGCTGTTGGTGCCGGACGGCACGGTGGTGCTGGACGGCTCCGGCACCGTCCTCGCCGACCTGGTGGGCGAGGGGACCACGTTCATCGCCGCCCAGGGCGGCCGCGGCGGTCTGGGGAACGCCGCCCTGGCGTCGGCGCGCCGCAAGGCGCCCGGGTTCGCGCTGCTCGGTGAACCGGGGGAGACGCGTGACATCGTCCTGGAGCTGAAGACCGTCGCGGACGTCGCGCTGGTCGGCTACCCGTCGGCCGGCAAGTCCTCCCTCATCTCGGTGATGTCGGCGGCCAAGCCCAAGATCGCGGACTATCCGTTCACCACATTGGTCCCCAACCTCGGCGTGGTGACCGCGGGTGCCACCGTGTACACGGTGGCGGACGTTCCCGGTCTGATCGAGGGAGCGAGCGAGGGCCGGGGGCTGGGCCTGGAGTTTCTGCGGCACGTGGAGCGCTGCGAGGTGCTGGTGCACGTACTCGACTGCGCGACGCTGGAGTCGCACCGGGACCCGCTCTCCGACCTCGATGCCATCGAGAGCGAACTCGCCCAGTACGGCGGACTGGACGGCCGACCGCGGTTGGTCGCTCTCAACAAGACCGACGTCCCCGACGGCAAGGACCTCGCGGACATCATCCGTCCCGACCTGGAGTCCCGCGGGTACCGGGTGTTCGAGGTCTCGGCCGTCGCCCGCACGGGTCTGAAGGAACTGTCCTTCGCGCTCGCCGGCATCGTGGAGGAGGCGCGCGCCGCCCGCCCGCCGCAGGAGGCCACGCGTGTCGTGATCCGTCCCCGGCCCGTGGACGACACGGGATTCACGGTCAGCAAGGAGGGCGAGCTGTACCGGGTGCGGGGCGAGAAGCCGGAACGGTGGGTGCGGCAGACCGACTTCCACAACGACGAGGCCGTCGGCTACCTCGCCGACCGGTTGAACCGTCTCGGGGTGGAGGACGCGCTGCTCGATGCGGGGGCCCGGGAGGGCGACGGAGTGGCCATCGGGCCGGAGGGCGAGGCGGTCGTCTTCGACTGGGAGCCCGCCATGGCCGCCGGTGCGGAGATGCTCGGCCGGCGTGGCCAGGACCAGCGCATGGACGCGCCTCGGCCCGCCGCGCAGCGCCGCCGCGACCGGCAGGCCGAACGCGACGAGGTCCAGGGCGCCTTCGACGACTTCGATCCGTTCGCCTGACGGGCCGACGGGCCGACGGGCCGACGACGTGTGGCCCCTGCCCCCGCGGAGGCGGAGGCAGGGGCCACGGTGTGTTCCGGGGATCCCGTCAGCAGTTCGGCGCGCTCCAGAACTGGCTGGACTTGTTGCCCACGTGGGTGTGGTCGTTGTGGTTCGGGTAGCCCTGGCTGAGGATCTCCTCGAAGCCCGAGTCCTTCGCCTCGTCGAACATGGAGCACTGCGAGGGACCGCTGGCCAGGCCGAGGTCCGCTGCCTGCCCGTACATGTGGAGGCTCGTCGAGGAGCCGCCGACCGAGCTGTTGCAGGAGATGCTGCGGAAACCGGAGGTGATCACGATGGGCCGGTCGCCCAGCTTGTGCCGCAGGGCCTCCAGCTGCCACATGATGCGGCGGATGTTCTGCTTCGCGGTGGCTGCCGAGACCTTGCCGCCGGTGAAGTCGTTCTCGCCGCAGCTGTTGTTGAATTCGCCGTAGCTGAAGTGGACCGGTGTGCAGTCGGCGTCCTGCAGTGCGTAGAGCTTGTTGAAGGTCTGCGACCCGGCGACACCGTCGGCGGTCAGACCGTAGCCGGCCTGGAAACGTCTCACGGCGGACTCCGTCGCGGGGCCGAACTGGCCGTCGATGGCGATGTTCTGGCCGCGGGCCGCCCAGCCTGCGACGCGCTCCTGGAGCTGCGCCACGTCGCTTCCGCTCGAGCCGTTGCTGAGCGTACGGCTCCAGGTGTAGCAACTGTCCGCGGCAGCGGTTTCGGCGGTGGCGAGGTTCGCCGTGAGGCCGCCGGCCACCAGCAGGACGGCTGCGAGCAGGCCGCGCAGTGCGCGCAGCCCGAAGAGGCGATGGTGCGCCATGGACTCCTCCAGGGACATCGGGATCCGAATTTGACATGTACAGTAGAAAAGATCCGCTGTCTGTCAAGGCCGCCGCGACATCCCGCACCTGATCCGCGGACGCCGGACCACCCAGCCGTGACACGTCCGTCCGACTCCCGGACACGGCCCCGCGCACCGGTACGCCTGCCGTAGATTTGCTCCTCGAGACCGCACTGAACAGCACGAGAAGGAACGGGCAACGACGTGTCAGGCGCAGCAGGCCGACAGCAGGCCGTGGCGGACGCCCGCCGGATCGTGGTCAAGGTCGGCTCCTCGTCGCTCACCACTGCCGCGGGCGGCCTCGACGCGGACCGGGTCGACGCACTCGTGGACGCCCTGGCCGCACACCCGGATCGGGAGGTCGTGCTGGTCTCGTCCGGCGCGATCGCCGCCGGCCTGGCGCCGTTGGGGCTCACGCGCCGGCCGCGCGACCTCGCACGCCAGCAGGCCGCGGCAAGCGTCGGCCAGGGACTGCTGGTCGCCCGCTACACGGCATCCTTCGCCCGCTACGGGCGCCGGGTGGGGCAGGTGCTGCTCACCGAGGACGACACCAGTCGCCGCGCGCACTACCGCAACGCGTACCGCACGCTCGACCAACTCCTGGCGATGGGCGCCGTACCGGTCGTCAACGAGAACGACACGGTGGCCACCGACGAGATCCGTTTCGGCGACAACGACCGGCTCGCCGCCCTCGTGGCCCACCTCGTCCGCGCCGATCTGCTCGTCCTGCTGTCCGACGTCGACGGTCTGTACGACGGAGACCCGGCCACCCCCGGTACCTCGCGGATCGCCGAGGTCGGCGGGCCCGCCGAGCTGGACGGCCTCGACATCGGCTCCGCCGGCAGCTCCGGAGTCGGCACCGGTGGCATGGTCACCAAGGTCGAGGCGGCCCGCATCGCCGCCGCTGCCGGGGTGCCCGTGATCCTCACCTCGGCCGGGCGGGCCGGGCAGGCCCTCGCCGGTAGCGTCACCGGGACCTATTTCCGTCCCACTGGGCGCCGCACCGCCGGCAGACTGCTCTGGCTGGCGCACGCCAGCACACCCCGAGGTGCCCTGGTGCTGGACGACGGGGCTGTCTCGGCCGTCGTCGACGAGCACCGTTCGCTGCTCCCCGCGGGCGTCACCCGCGTGGAGGGGGACTTCACGGCCGGGGACCCGGTCGAGCTCCGGGACGACCGCGGCCGTGCGGTGGCACGAGGGCTCGTCAACTTCGACGCACGGGAGATCCCCCGCCTCCTCGGCCGCTCCACCCACGAACTCGCCCGCGAACTCGGCCCCGCCTACGAACGGGAGGTCGTCCACCGGGACGACCTGGTGGTGCTGCACCGCTGAGGAGGGCCGGCCGTCGTTCGCCTGTTCGCCTGACGCCCGCACGGGGTGTCAGGTACGGACGGGATCGGTGAAAGTCCCGCCAATCGGCGGACAGCTTCGGTAAAAAGGCCACGCCGCTCCGCGGGGACTGGTCGACTGCACACGCGGCGTCGTGGGGGCCACGGCCGCCGCAACCGAAGCGGGAGCAGGGCAGGCAGCAGCACTTCGCACCACACCAGCCATACCAGGAGGCCCGGGTGAGACGACTGGCAAGCGTCGGGGTCTCGGCACCCCCGGACTGCGAGCGGGCCGCACACGGCGCGCGGAACGAGGAGCAGGAGACCTCGCGGCTGTGGCACGTGACGCTCAGTGTGGCGGGCGCGGAGGCCCCCCTGAAGGAGGTGCGGCGCGCCCTGGAACAACTCGCCCACGACCACCCGTTCCTCCTCGCCAGCAGGTACGCCAACGATCGCGCGGAGATCCGGTACTGGGAGGAGGCGCGCGATCTGCACGATGCTGCGGCGGTCGCCCTGCGGCTCTGGGGCGAGCACCGCTCGACCGCGAACCTGCCGCCGTGGGAGATCGTGGGCCTGGAGGTCATCGGCCGCGAGACCTACCGGCAGCGCGTCGCGCAGGGACACGGCCCCGCCCCCGCCACCCCGGTGGGCGTCCACCCGTTCTGAGGAGCCCACGAGCCGTGTCACCCCGCGTCGCCGTGGCGTCCCGCAGCGTGGACGGTCGGAACCCGATCCCGCCCCTTTCTGGCTAAGCTGCACGGTATGAGTACCGGCGCAACCCCCGACCCGCCCGTGACCGCGGCCGCGCGGCGGGCCCGCGAGGCCGCCGCCGACCTGGCGCCGCTGCCCCGCACCGCGCGCGACGCGGCACTGCTCGCGATCGCCGACGCACTCGTCGAACGCGGTCCCGAGGTCCTCGCGGCGAACTCCCGCGACGTGGCCGCCGCCCGCGCGTCGGGCACGCCCGAGCCGACGGTGGATCGCCTCACCCTCACCACCGAGCGGATCGCCGCGATCGCCGACGACGTCCGCGACGTGGTGGCGCTGCCCGATCCCGTGGGCGAGGTGGTCCGCGGCTCGACCCTTCCCAACGGGCTGGAGCTCCGCCAGGTACGCGTACCGCTCGGCGTCGTCGGCATCGTCTACGAGGCCCGCCCCAACGTCACCGTCGATGCGGCGGCGTTGTGCCTGAAGTCCGGGAACGCGGTGCTGCTCCGCGGCTCGTCGTCCGCACACGCCTCGAACAGCGCGCTGGTCGAGGTGCTCCGGAGCGCCGTGGCCGGAGCCGGGCTGCCGGCCGATGCCGTCCAGCTGGTTCCCGGCGAGGGGCGGGAGCCCGTGCACGCGCTGATGACGGCGCGTGGGCTGGTCGACGTGCTCATCCCGCGCGGCGGCGCGTCCCTGATCCGCACGGTCGTCGCCGAGTCCACGGTCCCGGTCATCGAGACGGGCGTCGGCAACTGCCACGTGTACGTCGACGAGAGCGCCGACCCGGACACCGCGCTGCGCATCCTGCTCAACAGCAAGGCCCAGCGCCCCAGCGTGTGCAACGCCGCCGAGACGGTACTGGTGCATGCCGGGATCGCCGACACCTTCCTGCCCCGTGCCCTGGAGGCGCTGCACGCAGCCGGCGTCACGGTGCACGGCGACGCCGCATGGCAGAAGACCGGCGCCGCCGTCGTCCCGGCGACGGAGGCGGACTGGGAGACGGAGTACCTGGGGCACGAGATCGCGGCGGCGGTCGTGCCCACGCTCGGCGACGCGGTCGCCCACATCCGCCGCTGGAGCTCGGGCCACACGGAGGCGATCGTCACGCGCGACACCGAGGCCGCGCGGCGCTTCACCTCACTGGTGGATTCCACCGCGGTGATGGTCAACGCCTCCACCCGGTTCACCGACGGCAGCCAGTTCGGGTTCGGCGCCGAGATCGGGATCTCCACCCAGAAGCTGCACGCCCGCGGGCCCATGGGCCTCCCGGAGCTTACCTCCACCAAGTACGTGGTGACCGGTTCCGGGCACGTCCGCGAGTGACACCTGAACCCCCTTCGCATTCCGGCCGATTCCGCGCTCTCCCTGCCCGCATCGCCCGATTCGCACTACGCTGGACCACGTGCCGGAGGATCTGGGGGGCAGGCCGTCGCCCGACGGCGAGGAGCCCGACGAGGAGAACCACGGAAGAGCGGACGACGAGTTCGCCGCCGTGGTCCTCGACGAGGAGTTCGTGCGGTCCGCCGACGTCCACGAGCCGACGGCGGCGGAGCGGATGCTCGCGGCTGCCCAGCCGCACCCGGAGAACGACCTGCCGCGGCCCTGGGACGAGGGATACGTCCACGGCCCACCCGGGCAGAGCGATCCGGGGGACGGCTCCGGGACGACCCACGGCTTCGGCTTCGGCTACGACGCGCGGCCCGGCGGCGCCCACCCGCAGCACGAATACTCCGCCGACGACGGGGATCCGCAGGAGTACGACCCCGACGAAGCGCTCTACGGACCCGACGGCGCCGACCGGCCCTACCGCGGCCACGTGCGCTGGCAGCGTCCCGTCGCCCTGCTCCTCGCCGTGGTAATGGGTGTGGGCGTGGTGGCGCTGGCCTTCGCCGCGGTCTACCGCAGCGCCTCGGCCCAGCGGGACCGGCCCGCGCCCTCCCCGGCGACCGGCCTGGACATCTCCGGCAGGGACGGCGCCGGCGGTCCCGGCACGCCCGCCCGGGCCGTGCCCGCTCGGCCGGACGAGTGAGCGTCCACCGGTCCGCGACGGGTGACGTGCGGCGGGCCGAAGTCCCCTGCCGCAGGGCGTTTACGGCGGCCCCGCGCGACCTACCCTGAAGGTATGGCAGGTCGTGAGAAACCTCCCGAGGGGCCTCTCGACGAAGGGTCGGGGGGCGGGGACGACGAATACCGCTCGCTCGTCTTCGACGAGTCGTTCGTGGACGCCGCCCGTCTTCAGGAGTACTCCGCTCAGGAGCGCCTCGCGGACGAGGAACACGCGGCCGTACGGAGCCGGACCCCGGCCGCGCCCACGGACCGGGCCACCCCGCGTTCCCCCTCGCGGCAGGGTCTCGCCCTCGTCCTGCTGATCGTCGTCGCCTTCGGCACCGCGGTCTACCTGGGTGTCCGGAACCCGCTGCCCGAGCCGGCGCCCGCTCCGGCGACGGCGGCACGCATGTCGATCGTGCCGCTCTCCCCGCGCGGCACCGTCCCCGGAGCCGCCCCGCAGGACCTGTACGACCACTCGCCCGCGAAGGACTACCGCATCGGGGCGGACGGAGTCACGCTGCCCTCCTCCATCCGCCGGACCGACCACTTCTCGGCGAACCAGGTACTCGCCGCGCTCACCGGGGCCAAGGAGTACGTCGTCACCAGTTCCCTCGATCCCGCGGTCCTCACCTCCGGGGAGGTCCGGCCGGTGCAGACACTGCTCGACCCCGGCCAGCAGGGCCAGTTCGAGCTCAGCATCGACCGCCCCCGCGACGACGGGCACCACGCACCGGCCGGATGGATGGTGCGGTTCGACCCGGACAGCGTCGCGCTGGCGACGCCCGGGGTCCGGGTCGAGGGAACGCTCGACGTGACCGAGACCGGCGACAACGCCCTGGAGGTCGTCGCCGACCACGTCTTCGTCTACGCGCTCCGGCCCGCCGGAAGCGACGCACGCGCCGACGCCTCGCTGTTCACCGTCCGGCGTGCGGTGCGTTTCCACTTCGCGCGCGAGGACCTCACCCAGCAGCAGCTGCGGGTACGGAGCGTGGCCGTGCAGGCAGGGCCGATGGCCTGCGCGGGGTCCCACGCGGCGACGCTCGCACCGCTGCTCGCCGGCCGGAACGCCCCCGGGGACCGGCCGCCGGCGACCGATCCGTACGACAGGGGCAGCACCTCCCGCGCCGCGGTGTGCGGAGTGCTGCCCCCGAGCGCTCAGCCGTCCCCCGTGGGCAGCCGGTAGCGGCCGCGCCGGTGCGCCGGCCCGCCCCTCAGGCGTCGTCCGAGGAGTCGTTCCGCCGGCCGGTGAAGCTGTCCCGCAGCCGCCCTCCGAGGTCGCCGGCGCCTCCCGCGAGGTCGCGCACCAGTCCGACCAGGGGGTCCTTGCTGCGCTTGACGGTGTCGGCGTAGTGGTCTGCGGACTGCCGGAACGAGTCGGTCACGGACGTCTCGTCGTCGTCCCCCCGCCGCGGGTAGTGGCCGTCCATGATCCGCTGGTAGTCCCGGGTGGCCGCCCACTTGCGCAGCTCGGCCGCCCGCACCGCGGTGAACGGATGGCTGCGGGGCAGCACGTTCATGATCTTCAGCACCGAGTCGCGCAGGTCCCCGCCCGCCTCGTACTCGTCCGCCTGCCGCAGGAACGCGTCCACGTTCATCTCGTGCAGGTGGTTGCCTCCGGCGAGCTTCATCAGACCGCGCATCGACGCCTGCAGGTCCTGTCCGACGAGCAGCCCGGCACGGTCCGCGGACAGCTCGGACTTGCGGAACCACTCCCGCAGCGCGGTCACGATCGCCATGACGGCCATGTTGCCCAGCGGGATCCACGCGACCTTCAGCGCGAGATTCGTCAGGAACAGCAGCACGGTGCGGTAGACGGAGTGGCCGGAGAGGGCGTGCCCGACCTCGTGGCCGACCACCGCCCGCATCTCCTCCTCGTCCAGCAGCTCCACCAGGCCGGTGCTGACCACGATGATCGGCTCGTCCAGGCCGACGCACATCGCCTGCGGCTTCGGGTCCTGGGTCACGTACATGGGAGGAGTCTTCGGCAGGTCCAGGATGTAGCAGGCGTCCCGGAGCATGCTGTGCAGGTGCGCGAACTGCTCGTCGGAGACCCGGACCGAGTCCGACAGGTAGAGCAGGCGGAGGCTGCGTTCGGGCAGCAGCCCGCTGAGCGCCTTGAAGACCGTGTCGAAGCCGCTGAGTTTACGCAGCGCCACCAGGGCGGAGCGGTCCGCAGGATGTTCGTAGGCCCGCGAGGAGATCTTCGGGAAGCGGCGCCGTTCCCGTCCGGGGAGATGGCGGGTGCTGTCGTTGCCTTCGGTCATGGTCGGACTTCCCCCTCGTCGACTGGAACACCCAGCGTAATCCGTGCCGGCGGACCGCGTCCGCCCCGTGGCGGATCCGGGCTCCGGCGCCTGCCGGGACGGCTGCGAGGGCCGGTCGGGGTGAGTCCGTGCCGGGTCGGTGCATACGATGTGGCGCGGAAGACACCCAGCCCCAGTTCCTCTCACCGGACGGTTTGAAGCAGTCATGACTCTGATCAGCTCCGCGCACAGCACTCTCGTCGCCCTCGCCTCGGAAGGCGGAGCCGAACACGGCGGAGAGCACGCCAGCCTGAGCCCGTACCTCGCCGGCGGCGGTGCCCTGCTGGCGCTGCTCCTGCTGCTCTGGATGACCACCCGCTTCAACCGCGACCGCTGAGCCCGCTGCACCTCACGACCGCGAGGATGGGCGGCGAGCGGAAGAAAGGCTAAGGTCGGCACGCATGGGAGAGCACAAGGTGCCGGGCGCCGGCGCGCGGCGACTGGGCGTGATGGGTGGGACCTTCGATCCCATCCACCACGGCCACCTGGTCGCCGCCAGCGAGGTGGCGGCGCGGTTCGCCCTCGACGAGGTGGTGTTCGTGCCGACCGGACAGCCGTGGCAGAAGACCCACAAACGGGTCTCGCCGGCAGAGGACCGCTATCTGATGACGGTCATCGCGACCGCGTCCAATCCGCAGTTCTCCGTGAGCCGTATCGACATCGACCGGCCAGGCCGCACCTACACCATCGACACCCTGCGCGACCTCCACGCCGAGCACGTGGACGCCGAGCTGTTCTTCATCACCGGCGCCGACGCCCTCGCCCAGATCCTCACCTGGCGGGACGCCGACGAGCTGTTCTCCCTCGCGCACTTCATCGGGGTCACCCGGCCCGGGCACGCCCTCACCGACCCGGGACTGCCGGACGGCGGCGTTTCGCTCGTCGAGGTGCCAGCCCTGGCCATCTCCTCGACCGACTGCCGCGCCCGGGTGGAACGCGGCGACCCGGTCTGGTACCTGGTCCCGGACGGTGTGGTGCGCTACATCAACAAGCGCCAGTTGTACCGGAACGGGGGAGAGGAGGCGGCCCGCCCGTGAGCGACCCCTACGGCACCGACGGCTACGGCTGGGACCCCTACGGCGGGCAGCAGCCGCAGATCGTCGGCTACGACGAGTACGGCCGTCCCGTCTACGCCCAGGACGCCGCGCAGAACCCCGCTGCCCACGGCACCGGCACCCATTACGGCCCGCCCCACGACCCGTACGCGCCGCAGACCGGCCCGCAGCCGGCCGTGACCGATCCGTACGGCGTGCAGCAGCCCGACGGCGGGCAGTACGCCACCGGACAGTACCCTGCGGTCCCGCCGCAGGCGGAGCAGCCGTATCCGGCCGATCCGTACGGTCGGCCCAACGGCGGCTACGACCCCTACGGTCCCGCCGCCGACACCGGCGGCTGGGATGCCGCTGCCGTGGCCGGGCACACCGGCACGATCCCCGTGCAGGCGGCGCCGACGGACGCCCCGCCCTCCGCGTCGCAGCCGCGGTCGAACGCGCAGGCGGAGCCCTACGACACCGGCGAGTTCGCGTTCGTGGAGGAGGCGACCGACGCCTCCGAGGACGTCATCGACTGGCTGAAGTTCACGGAGAGCCGTACGGAGCGGCGCGAGGAGGCGAAACGCCGCGGCCGCAACCGCAAACGGGCCCTGGCGGTTCTCCTGGTCCTCGCGGTGCTCGGCACGACCGGCTGGCTCTGGTACGAGGGCAGGCTGCCGTGGCTCGGCGCCGCACCCGGCTCGGAGGCCTCCGTCGCGGGACAGCAGCGCGACGTGCTCGTGGTGCACCTGCGGACTCCCGACAGCGAGGAGAGCTCCACGGCGCTGCTGGTCGACAACGCCACCACTGGGCAGGGCACCACCCTGCTGCTGCCCAACTCCCTGGCGGTGACCACCTCGGACGGTTCCACCACGACGCTGAGCAAGTCCGTGGAGGACGAAGGGGCCACGCCCACCCGCGACGCCCTGAACCGGCTGCTCGGTGCCGACATCAAGGGCACCTGGCGACTGGACACCCCCTACCTGGAGATCCTCGTCGACACCGTCGGCGGCATCACGCTGGACGCGGACGTCACGGTGCCGGGCAGGAAGAAGGACGACAAGCCGCTGGTGAAGAAGGGCAAGGCCAGGGAGCTGGACGGCCGTGCCGCTGTTGCCTACGCGACCCACCGCGGCGCCACCGAGCCCAAGGACGCACAGCTCGCCAGGTTCGGGCAGGTGATGCAGGCGGTGCTGTCCGAGATGTCCACCGGCAAGGAGTCGGCGACCAAGACGGTGGAGGCCCTGGGGCAGATCCTCGATCCGTCCATCTCGCAGGCGTCCCTGGGGGCGTCGCTGTCCTCCCTCGCGAAGCGGGCTCAGAGCAACGCCTACCGCACCGAGGTGCTTCCGGTCCGTGGGGACGGCACGCTGAGTACGCGGACCAGTGACGGACTGGTCGCCGAGGTGCTCGGCGGCACCGTGCAGAACTCCGACCCCGACGCCGCCCCCCGGGTCGCCCTCCGCAACGCCGCGGGCGACGAGGGTGCCGACGACGCGGCCCGGGTGAGTCTCGTCAACGGCGGCTTCACCGTGGTCGGGGCGGCGAAGGCCGACAAGGTGAGCGAGGAGTCCCGCGTGATCTTCGGGGATGCCGCCCAGAAGGCACGCGCCACCTCGGTCGCCAAGACACTCGGACTGCCCGACGACGCGGTGGGCAAGGGCCGGGGGGCGAACAACGCCGATGTCACGGTGGTCCTGGGCGAGGACTACGACGGATAGGCGCGGCGCCCGATCGGTGCGGGGGTCGCCCGTACGGGGTCGACGGCGGCCCCGTACGGAACGTCGGCGGAGCGTGAGACCCTTGCTCACGAACCGTCCGCCACGATCGAAAGCAACTGCCTGTGACCGCCACCGACCGTTCCGTCGAGCTGATCAACGCCGCCGCCCTGGCCGCTGCCGACAAGCTCGCCCACGATGTCGTCGCCTACGACGTGAGTGACGTCCTCACCCTCACCGACGCCTTCCTCCTCGCCTCCGCCCCGAACGACCGGCAGGTCAAGGCCATCGTCGACGCGATCGAGGAGCGCCTGCAGAAGGAGCACGGCGCCAAGCCGGCGCGTCGCGAGGGCGAGCGCGAAGGCCGCTGGGTGCTGCTGGACTTCGTCGACATCGTGGTCCACGTGCAGCACGCGGAGGAGCGCGTCTACTACGCGCTGGAACGCCTGTGGAAGGACTGCCCGGAGATCGAACTGCCCGAGGAGGCCCGCGCCACCCGGGGCCGGGGGGAGCAGGAGGGCGGCCCGGAGGCGGAGGAGGCGCCGTGACCGTCGCGCCCTCCGGTCGCAAGATCGTCCTGTGGCGGCACGGCCAGACGTCCTGGAACCTCCAGCGCCGCTTCCAGGGCTCGACCGACATCGCCCTCACCGAGGAGGGCGAGGCCCAGGCGCGGCGTGCCGCCCGGCTGCTCGCCGCTCTCGAACCGCAGTCGATCATCGCCTCCGACCTGCAGCGCACCCGTGCCACGGCCGCGGAGCTCGCTCGGCTGACCGGCCTCGAGGTCCGGCACGACGCGAACCTGCGCGAGACCTACGCCGGGGTCTGGCAGGGGCTCACCCACGAGGAGATCGTGGGCCGTTACGGGGAGGAGTACGCCGCCTGGAAGCGCGGTGAGCCGGTCCGGCGCGGCGGTGGCGAGCTCGAGACGGAGGTCGCGGACCGGGCCGCGCCGGTCGTCGAGCGGAGTGCCGACAAACTCGGTGACGGCGGCACCCTGGTGGTCGTGAGTCACGGCGGCACCATCCGCACCACCATCGGCCGGCTGCTGGGGTTGGCGCCGGACACCTGGGAGGCGCTGGGCGGTCTGTCCAACTGCTGCTGGTCGGTGCTCGGTGACAGCCCTCGCGGGTGGCGTCTGCTGGAGCACAACGCGGGTACCCTGCCCGAGCCGGTGCTCGGCGACGACGACTGAGCCGGATTTCGCGAACCGGCCGGTCACCGGTTAAGCTTCTTCCCGTTCACGGCGCGGGAGCGCCGAAGAACGCGGGGCTATAGCTCAGTTGGTAGAGCGCTTGCATGGCATGCAAGAGGTCAGGAGTTCGATTCTCCTTAGCTCCACATTCCGTATCGACGCATCCCGTCTCCTTCCTCCGGAGGCGGGATGCGTCGTTTCTCCGGGGGGAGTGCCGGTGTTCCTCGGCTCGTCCCGCGGTGTGCGGGACTTCCCGTGCGGGACTGCTGCGAACGCCCGGGACGTGGCAGAATCGGGCGCGACGAGAGGGGCGGCTCACCGAGGAGGGCGGGAGCGATGCCGACCGTGCTTCCCAGGTGCCCCTCGTGCGGGTCATCGGACATCGCCCTGGTACTCGGCGACAATGGAGGGACTTCCTACGTGTGCACGGCCTGCGGCCAGACCTGGAGCTGACGGATGGGCGCACACAGCAGGAAATGCGACTGGTGCGGCAGCGGCACGCCCGTGGTGCGCGACATGGAACCGGCGAACGACCGGTACCAGTACTGGTGCGAGGACTGCGCGCGGGCGCTGATCATACGGGGCGACCCCATCGAGACCTACCGCGAGCTCGACGGTGAGCCCATCTACGGGCGCCTGCTCGACGAGCACTGCACGCTGAAGCGCTTCTACTCCTTCGCGAGCGCCTGAGGTGGGGCCCCTCGACGCTCCCGCGTTCCGGGAAGCGGGAGTCCGGGTGACCGGTGGGCCCGCCGAACGACCGAGGCCGTGAGGCACAGGAAGGCGATTCCGGCAGCCGGGTAGACCGCGGACAACGCCATGTGGGCCGCGTCCTGGTGGAGTTCGAGCCGGTCCGACCGGTCGGGGCTGTGCGGCACCCACCACAGCGCGTACGAGCAGAACACCCCTGCGCCCGCTGCCGTCGTCCACCACCAGCCGCGGCGTTGCCGGCGCAGTGCCTCGGCCACGAGCAGGACACCCGCCGGGACGCACCACACCCAGTGGTGCGACCAGGAGACGGGGCTGACCAGTAGCGCGGTCACCGCGCAGGCGGCGGCTGCCCAGGCCTGCGCACGGGGCAGCCGCGGTGCGGCGTGCAGCGCGGCCACCGCGACGGCCAGGCCCAGACCCGCGGCCGTCACGGAGGCCGTGGCGGCCGCGGGACCGGGGTCCCCGGTGTGCAGCGCGCGTGCCAGTACACCGTGCAGCGACTGGTTGGCGGTGTCCTCGGCGTTGCCGACCCGCTCCGCATGGAGAAGCACCTCGGTCCAGAAGGTGCGCGAGGTGCCGGGAAGCACCAGTGCCGCTGCCGCGGCGGTGGCCAGGAAGGTGGCGGAGGCGACAGCCGCCTGCCGCAGCCTGGGGCTCCGGGGCCACGGCCCCGGCGACGGTCTGCGCGAGGCGTCGCGCTCCCGGTGGCCGCGGACGGCGGCGAGGCCAGGGACCCGGATCGTGCCGTGCCGGACCCGGGCCATGCCGGCGAGCGCCAGGTACACCGCGAAGAGCGCCGGCGTCAGTTTGATCCCCGCGGCCAGACCGATGCCGACACCGGCCCAGCGGTCGGTCGGCCGACGCGCCAGGTCCCACAGGACCAGGGCCGCCAGCAGCAGGTTGATCTGCCCGTACCGCACCGTCGTCCAGACGGGTTCGCACCACACCGCCACGGCGGCCACCAGGGCGGTGGCGGCGGGGCGCGACTGCCGCCGGACGCCGGTGAGCCGCAGCGACAGGCCGGCCACCGCGAGCAGCAGGAGCAGGTTGCCCGCTGTCGCGAGCGAGCGCACCAGTGGCACGTCGAGCAGCGCCAGCGGTACGAAGAGCAGGGCGGCGAACGGCGGATAGGTGGCCGGCAGGTCCGCATCGGTGGCGCGCAGGGCGTACAGGTCGGAGCCTTCGAGGACGGCCCTCCCCTGGGCCCGGTAGACCAGGACATCGATCAGGGACGCGTCCGCGGCCCGCTGTGCGGCCCAGAACACGGCGAAGGACATCAGACACAGGACTCCGGCGACCGCCGGGCGGCGCAGCGCACTCACGGCTGACGACCGTACCGTGGGGTGGACCGGGAGCGGCGATTTGGCGGATCGCCTTTCCGTCCGTGTAGAGTGGGCTTCGCCGTCGCGGGGGCACCGCAGGAGAACTGCCCGAGCCTTGCGCGTCGGACCAATCCGGGGCTATAGCTCAGTTGGTAGAGCGCTTGCATGGCATGCAAGAGGTCAGGAGTTCGATTCTCCTTAGCTCCACCCGGTGAAACAGGGCCGCTTCCGGGCGGTCCTTTTTCGTGTGCTCGGCTCTTGCGGGGGTGCGGTACTCTGTGCTCATGCGTGCCGTACGCCTTCTGCTTAGCGGGCCGCGCTGACCGGTTCCGACCCCACCGGGCCTCCTGAAAGGCCGGGTCGGATTCAGCGCGGCGTCCCCTCCTGTGCGAGGGGATTTTTCGTTTGTGGGCAGAGACGACCGATGGAGCTTTGAGAACGATGAGCGAGACCACGACCGCAGCCGCGCAGAACGCGGCTCCCCATCGCTACACGGCGGCCCTGGCCGCCGACATCGAGGCACGCTGGCAGGACTTCTGGGACAAGCAGGGCACGTACGAGGCCCCGAACCCCGGCGGTGGCGAGCTGGGCGGGGACGTCGGGCTCGTCGAGCGGCCCAAGAAGTTCATCATGGACATGTTCCCCTACCCCTCCGGTGCAGGGCTCCATGTCGGTCACCCGCTGGGCTACATCGCCACCGACGTCTCCGCCCGCTTCCACCGGATGACCGGCCACAACGTGCTGCACACCCTGGGGTTCGACGCCTTCGGGCTGCCCGCCGAGCAGTACGCCGTGCAGACGGGCACCCACCCGCGCGCCTCGACCGAGGCGAACATCGTCAACATGAAGGCGCAGCTGCGGCGCCTGGGACTGGGACACGACCAGCGCCGGTCGTTCGCCACCATCGACCCCGGCTACTACAAGTGGACCCAGTGGATCTTCCTGCAGATCTTCCACTCCTGGTACGACCACGAGGCGAAGCGGGCCCGTCCGATCGACGACCTGGTCGAGGAGTTCGAGTCCGGCAGCCGTGCCACTCCCGAAGGGCGCGCCCCCTGGGCCGAACTGGACGCGCAGCAGCGGGCGGACCTGCTGGGGGAGTACCGCCTGGCCTACGCCTCGGACGCGCCGGTGAACTGGTGCCCGGGCCTGGGCACCGTGCTGGCCAATGAGGAGGTCACCGCCGAAGGCCGTTCCGAGCGCGGCAACTTCCCGGTCTTCAAGGCGAAGCTGCGCCAGTGGAACATGCGCATCACCGCCTATGCGGAGCGGCTGCTGGAGGATCTGGACGGCCTGGACTGGCCGGAGGCCATCAAGCTCCAGCAGCGCAACTGGATCGGCCGCAGCGAGGGTGCCCGCATCGACTTCCCCGTCGACACCGCCGGCGGCGAGGAGCACACCGCGATCACGGTGTTCACCACCCGTCAGGACACGCTGTTCGGCGCGACCTACATGGTGCTGGCCCCGGAGCACGACCTGGTCTCCGGCGAGGGGCATGCCGCGTCGATCGTGCCCGAGGCGTGGCCCGCGGGCACCGACACGTCCTGGACGGGCGGGTACGCCACCCCGGCCGAGGCCGTCGCCGCCTACCGGGAGCAGGCGGCCGCCAAGTCGGACGTGGAGCGGCAGGCGGAGGCCAAGGACAAGACCGGGGTCTTCACGGGGGCCTACGCCACCAACCCCGCGAGCGGGGAGCGGGTGCCGGTCTTCATCGCGGACTACGTGCTGACGGGCTACGGCACCGGGGCGATCATGGCCGTGCCCGCCCACGACGAGCGGGACTTCGCCTTCGCCCGTGCCTTCGGGCTGCCGATGCGCTGCGTCGTCGAGCCGAACGACGACCGCGGCACCGACCCCGACCGGTGGGACGGCGCGTTCGTGTCGCACGACGCCCGGCTGGTCGGCTCGGCCGGACAGCGCCTCACCCTGGACGGGCTGGACGTCGCGACGGCCAAGGCGAGGGTCAGCTCCTGGCTGGCCGAACAGGGCATCGGCGAAGGGACCGTCAACTACCGGCTGCGGGACTGGCTGTTCAGCCGCCAGCGGTACTGGGGCGAGCCCTTCCCGATCGTCTACGACGAGGACGGCATCGCACACGCGCTGCCCGAGTCGATGCTGCCGCTGGAGCTCCCGGAGGTGGAGGACTACTCGCCGCGGACGTTCGACCCGGACGATGCCGACACCCAGCCCGAGACCCCGCTGTCCCGCAACGAGGAATGGGTGCACGTCACCCTGGACCTGGGTGACGGCCGCGGGCCGCGCGCGTTCCGCCGCGAGACCAACACCATGCCCAACTGGGCCGGCTCGTGCTGGTACGAGATGCGTTACCTGGACCCGCACAACGACGAGCAGCTGGTCGACCCGGCCGTCGAGCGGTACTGGATGGGCCCGCGGGAGGGCATGCCGACCGGGGGCGTCGACCTCTACGTCGGCGGTGCCGAGCACGCCGTGCTGCACCTGCTCTACGCCCGGTTCTGGTCCAAGGTCCTCTTCGACCTGGGGCACGTGTCGGCCGCGGAGCCGTTCCACAAGCTCTACAACCAGGGCATGATCCAGGCCTACGTCTACCGCGACGCCCGTGGCATCGCGGTACCCGCGGCGGAGGTCGAGGAGCGCGACGGCGCGTACTGGTACGGCGGCGAGAAGGTCACCCGCCTGCTGGGCAAAATGGGCAAGTCCCTGAAGAACGCGGTGACCCCCGACGAGATCTGCGACGAGTACGGCGCGGACACGCTGCGGCTGTACGAGATGGCCATGGGGCCGCTGGACGTCTCGCGCCCGTGGGACACCCGGGCCGTCGTCGGCCAGAACCGGCTGCTGCAGCGCCTGTGGCGGAACGTGGTGGACGAGGGCACCGGCGAGGTCACCGTCACCGACGACGAGCCGGGCGAGGACACCCTCCGCGCCCTGCACAAGTCCGTCGACGGGGTGCGCGCGGACCTCGCGGAGCTGCGGTTCAACACCGCGATCGCGAAGATCACCGAGCTGAACAACCACGCGACCAAGCTGGACCGCGTGCCGCGGCAGGTCGCCGAGGGCCTGGTCCTGCTGATCGCACCGCTCGCTCCGCACATCGCGGAGGAGCTGTGGCGGCGGCTGGGGCACGATTCCTCCGTCGTGCACGCCGACTTCCCCGTCGCGGACCCCGCGTACGTGGTGGACGAGTCCGTCACCTGCGTCGTCCAGATCAAGGGCAAGGTCAAGGCCCGTCTGGAGGTCCCGCCGTCCGTCACCGAGGAGGAACTGGAGGCGGCGGCCCTCGCCGAGCCCGCGGTCGTCTCCGCGCTCGACGGCGCGGGAATCCGCAAGGTCGTCGTCCGGCCGCCCAAGCTGGTCAACATCGTCCCGGCCTGAGCGGTCCCCGCGCAGCCGGGCCCGCGCCCCCGGAGCATCCGGGGCGCGGGCCTGCGCGGTCCGGAACCCACGCGGCGCTCCGCCCGTTTAGGCTGGAGGAACGGGAGGAAGCCGCCACCGCACGACCGGTGAACCGAAGGAGCAGGCGTGGAGTTCGTCATCTGGGCCCTGATCGTTCTCTTCGTGCTCTTCACGACCCTCGGCATCGTCGTCACGGTCAGGACCGCCCGTGCCGTGCGCCGAGGCGTGGAGCGCACCAGCAGCCAGGTGCGCCGGACGGTGGAGGACACCGCCCTCAAGGCACGTACCGCCCAGCCGGGGCCCGTGGGTGAGGCCGCGCGTATCCGGCTGGAACTGCGGGCCTCCTTCGACAGCACGCGGGCGGCCCTGGAGAGCGGGGCGTCGGACGACCCCGGCCTCCGCGAGGCAGCGGCCCTGCTGGAGCAGCTCCACGGGCATGCCCGCAGACTCGACGAGGAACTCCGGCTGCTGACGGAACGGGAGCCCGACCGCGAGCGGATCGCCGCCCGGCTGCCGGAAGCGCGCGAGCGTGCGGCCTCGCTCCGCCGGTCCTCCGACTCGCTCCGGTTCGCCGCGCAGGACCGCGCGCGGGAGTACGACGCGGACAGCCTGGACGCCCTGCGGAACCGGATCGAGATCGAGTCGGGGGCGCTGCGCGGTTTCCGCGAACCGCCCGCCGGAACGCCCGGCGCCCTCCGGGGCGAGGCGGGGCAGCCCGGCCGCAGGGCGGTCCACACCGAGGACGTCGGGAGCGAGCGGGCGGAGCCCGAGGCGATCGAGCAGCACTGGTCCCGGAAGCCGACACTTCCCCGGAACGGCCCGTCGGCCGGCGCGGGGGACCGGCGGACCGAGCAGCGGGGCGACGCCCGCCCCTGAACGGCGCCGGCCCCCGGGCGGAGCACGCGCCGGACCCCTTCCTGCCCGGCGAACGCCGGGGTGGTGCAGGCGGACCGTCGACGCGGACGCTAGCCTCCACAGCATGGCTCGTCATGTCGCTGTCGTCACGGACTCCACGGCGTACCTGCCGCCGGAGATGCTGGAGAAGCACCACGTCACGGTGGTGCCGCTGACGGTGGTCCTCGACGGCCAAGCTCTGGAGGAGGGCACCGGTATCACCGCTCCCGCCCTCGCGCAGGCGTTGCGCAAGCACCTGCCGGTCACCACGTCCCGCCCGAGTCCGGAGACCTTCGCGGCCGCCTACCGTGCGATCGCCGAGGCGGACGAGGACCTGGACGGGATCGTCTCCCTGCACCTCTCCTCGGAGGTGTCCGGGACCTACGACGCCGCCGTGCTCGCCGCCCGGGAGGCGCCCCTGCCGGTGCGGGTGGTCGACACCGGGATGGTCGCCATGGCCCTCGGGTTCTGCGCGCTCGCCGCCGCCGGAACGGCGGGTGCGGGCGGCACCCTGGACGAGATCGCTGCCGTCGCCGAGGAACGGGCCGGGAGGACCACTGCCCACTTCTACGTCGACACGCTCGACTATCTGCGCCGCGGCGGCCGTATCGGTGCGGGACAGGCACTGCTCGGGTCCGCGCTCGCGGTGAAGCCGCTGCTGGAGTTGGCCGAGGGGCGCATCGGCATGGTGGAGAAGGTCCGCACCGCCTCGCGCGCCATCGCCCGGCTCGAGGAACTCGCCGTGCAAAGCGCCTCCGACGCCGACGTGGACATCGCCGTCCACCATCTCGCCGCCCCGGAGCGGGCGGACCGGCTGGCCCGGAACCTTCGCGAACGGGTTCCGGGCCTGGTCGACCTCCACGTCAGCGAGGTGGGAGCCGTCATCGGCGCCCACACCGGACCGGGACTGCTGGGCGTCGTGACCTCCCGCCGCTGACGGCAGCCACCCCCCGCGGGAAACCCGTACGGGTGGGCGAGTTGTCCACATCCCGCGCGTCGTCCCCAGAAGACGCCGCCCGGCCCCACGCGGCGCAGGCGCTGCCTAGCGTCCTGTGGCATGACCTCGCGATCACGCCACGACAGCCGCGGTCCGGGGCGCCCCGGCCGTCATCGCGCCCGCCCCGCCCGTCGCTCCGCTCCGGTACCGGCCGCCGGCCGCGACGGAGTCCGCCGTGCCCGGGACCTCCTCACCCAGCCGTGCGAGCGCACCGTTCCTCCCGCACATCTCCCGGCACGCGCCCCGGCACCACCGGTACCGCTGCCCGGACTCCCGTGCCGGGGCGTACGTGTCCTCGCCCGTCGCTCCGGCACTCCGCCGTCCCGCGAAAGGGAACCGAGCAGCTGCGCGCCGACGGGGCGGAGTACCCGGGGCCGTCCCGGTGCGGCTCTGCCGCGACCGGTGGCGATCGCCGCGGCGCGTGCGGCCGTGCGGCGATCCCGGGCAACCCTCCCCGGACCCGGACCCGGACCCGTCCCGACCGGCGCGGCAGGTCGCCGCTCCCGCCCGGACGCTTCCGTCGGCGGGTCCCCGGACCGCAGGGCCCCCGCCGGCCCGGAACCGCCGCCCACCGGCCCCGGCGCGGCGGACTCCGGTGGGCGGGGAGACGCCCGGCCGGCAGGGGAACGCATCCGCCTCGCCCTCCTGGAGCGCCTTCCGCTCTGGGTGCAGCTGCGCTGTGCCGTCGAGGGCAGGACTCTCGCCGCGCTCTCCCTCGCTCTGCTCGTCGCGGTCGGGTTCGGGGTGTACCGCTTCGTCGACGGCGGTCCGCGCACCGTGCGGGTGGCCGCGGCCGAACCCGTCGCGGCACCGGTGCGGACGGCCTCCGGAACGGACTCCGCGGAGGCCGGCGGACGGTTCCTCGTGATCGACGTCGCCGGTGAGGTGCGCGACCCGGGAGTGCACCGGCTGCCGCAGGGCTCCCGGGTCGAGGACGCGCTCGAAGCAGCGGGAGGCGTGCGCCCGGAGGCCGGTGAGGAGGCACAGTCGGCACTGAATCGGGCGCGGCGGCTCGTCGACGGCGAGCAGATCCTCGTGGGAGCCCCCCGCGCCCCCGGGACCGTTGCCGGGGGCGTACCGGGCACGCCACCCGCCGTCGCACCGCGGATCAGCCTCAGCTCCGCCACCGCAGCGGAGTTGGAAACCCTGCCCGGCGTCGGTCCGGTGCTGGCCCGCCACATCATCGAGCACCGCCTGGCCCACGGCGGGTTCACCTCGGTCGGCGGGCTCCGCGAGGTCGACGGAATCGGCGACGCCCGCTTCGCCGACCTCCAGCCGCTGGTCTCCCCGTGAACCGACACGATGCGGCACCCGGCCGGACCGTGCCGTGACCCCCCGTCGTGCCGACAAGCGCGCGGGAGAGATCCCGCAAGCTCCCCCAGCCCCCCGCCGCAGGGCATCCGTCCACGCCGCCTCACCGGGTCCGCTCGGGGCCGGCGATCCTCGCCAGGACGCCCCCACGGACCTGCGGTTGGTGGTGCCCGCGCTGGCGGCCTGGGCGGCGGCAGCCGCCGCCCCCCTGCTGCGGGCCCCCGTGCTCCGCGTCGGCCTGGCGCTGTGTCTCGGGACCGCGTGCGCCCTGGCGTGGTCCGGGCGGAGGCGGTGGCGTCCGGCGCCCAGCGCTGCCGGGAAGCGCCTCGCAGCGGCCATGACGCTGGCGTGTGCGGCGGCCGGCGCCGCGTCGGCCGGTCTGCACGCGGCGGATGTGAGCCGCGGTCCGGTTCCCCGGCTCGCGGCCGAGCGCGCCGCCGCGACCGTCCACCTGCGGATCACGGGCGATCCGCGCCGCACCGCTCCACGCATCCGCGGTGCGCGACGCACCTCCGGCGTCGTCCTGGTACCCGCCGAGGTGACGCGGGTGGCGGCATCGGGAAGCGGCGTCAGCACCTCCCGGGCCCCCGTGCTGCTGCTCGTCACCGCGGACCGCTCCGTCGCCGCCACCTGGCAGCGGCTCCTCCCCTCGACCGTCGTCCGCGCGGACGTCCGGCTCGCGCCGCCGGACCCCTCCGCCCGCGGCAGGGACCTCGCCGCCGTGCTCCGCACCGACGGTCCCCCGCAGCGGATCCGCGGGCCGAGTACGGCGCAGCGGGCCGCGGGCGGTCTGCGCGCCGGGCTGCGGAACGCCACCGAGTCCCTGGCGCCGGACGCGCGTGCCCTGCTGCCCGGGCTGGTCGTCGGAGACACCTCGCGCGTCCCGGAGGAACTGCGCGACGCCTTCCGCGCCACGGACATGCAGCATCTGCTCGCGGTCAGCGGCGGCAACCTCACGATCCTGCTGGTACTGCTCATCGGTCCGCCCGGCCGGGCCGCACGCGCCGAACGCGGCGGGCTCGCAGCCCGGTTCGGTCTCCCGCTGCGGGCGACCGCCGTGCTCGCCGCTCTCGTCACGCTCGGATTCGTGCTCGTGTGCCGCCCGCAGCCCAGCGTGCTGCGGGCCGCCGCCTGCGGCCTCATCACCGTCTGGGCGCTCGGCAGCGGCCGCCGCAGGTCGCTGCTCCCCGCCCTCGCGGCCGCGGTACTGGCCCTCGTCCTGGGAGATCCGCCGCTGGCACACGACCCGGGTTTCCTGCTCTCCGTCCTCGCCACGGCTTCGCTGCTCACGGTCGCGCCGCGCTGGAGCGCCGCGCTGCGCGGGCGGGGCGTGCCGGGACGACTCGCCGAGGCCCTGGCCGCTGCCGCCGCGGCGCAGGCCGCCTGCGCCCCGGTCGTGGTGCTGCTCTCCGCCCACGTCTCACTGGTGGCCGTCCCCTGCAACCTCCTGGCGGAGTTCGCCGTCGCACCGGCGACCGTTCTCGGGTTCGGCGCTCTCCTCACCGCACCGCTCTCCCCGTCCCTCGCCGAAGCCCTGGCCTGGCTCGGAGGGCACCCCACCACGGTCGTCGCCACCGTGGCCCGGACCGGCGCCTCGGTGCCGGGCGCCACCGTGGAGTGGCCCGACACCTGGGGCGGCGCCCTGCTCCTGGCCGCCCTGGTGGTCGTGTCGGCCCTGCTCGTGCGCCGGGTGCCGGTCCGTGCCGGAGGCTGCGCGGTGCTCGCCGCCGTCCTGGCCGTGGCCCTGTTCCGTCCTCCGCTGCTGACCCGGACGCTCACGGGCTGGCCTCCGCCCGGCTGGCGTCTCGTGGTGTGCGACGTGGGACAGGGGGACGCCGTCGTGCTGAACGCGGGGGAGCACGCCGCGGTGGTGGTGGACGCGGGACCGGACCCGGAGGCGGTGGACGCCTGCCTCACCGACCTGGGTGTCCGGACCGTCCCACTGCTGGTCCTCACCCACTTCCATGCCGATCACGTCGCTGGCCTCCCCGGAGTGCTGCGCGGGCGGGCGGTGGGCGCCGTGCAGGTGACGTCCCGGCAGCACCCGCCGGATCAGGTCGCGTTCGTGCACCGCACCGCGGCCGCGGCGGGGCTCCCGGTGATCCGCGCGCGGCCCGGGGAGCGGCGCCGCACCGGGCCGCTGCGCTGGCGCGTGCTCTGGCCGCCCGCCGGGACGCTTCCGGCGGGAGAGGAGGGCGAGGAGGCCAACAACGCCAGCCTCACGCTGCTGCTCCGCACCGGTCCGCTCACCGTCCTGCTGCCGGGGGATCTCGAGCCCCCCGCGCAGCGAAGCTTGTTGGAGACCCATCCGTGGCTCGGTCCGGTGGACGTCCTGAAGGTCGCGCACCACGGCTCGGCGTACCAGGAGGTGGAGCTGCTGGACCGGGTGCACCCCCGCATCGCCCTCGTCTCCGCCGGGACCGGCAACCCCTACGGGCACCCCGCGCCGAGCACGCTGCGGTCCCTGGAGGCCCGGGGAGCCGTCGTCGGCAGGACCGACCGGTCGGGTTCCCTCGCCGTCACCGAGGGAGGGAACGTCGTCTCCGCCCGCTGACCGGAGTCCGCCGCTCCGTCAGCCGGTGACGTCCGGAAGGTGCGCCTCGGGCGCGTCGGGACGGTGGTCGGGGAGTGTCGAGCGGGCGGACGCCTCGCGGTGCAGCCGGAGGAACTCCAGGTGGCGCTCGTACTGGTCGAGGATGTCGCCGATGAGCTGCTCCTGGGTGTAACCCATCACGTCGTAGCCCTGGTTGCCCTCGGAGAGCTGCACCTCGAAGCGCACGTAGGAGTCGTGGGTGGAGACGGACCGGGTGGCGAACCCGGGCGTGGGCCGCTCGACGGGCCACACCCGGTACACGAACTCGTCACCGGTGCCGATGTGGACCCGCAGCCCGACGTGCTCGATGCCGTTCTCCTCGTCGACGCCCTGCAGGAGTTCGGCGTCCGTGCCCTGGGCGCGGAGTTCCTCCGACACCTCCTCGAACGCCGGGCGGCACACCTCGTCGAGGAACCGGGTCGCGGCCCTCCTGCCGGGGAAGCTCAGCGCGCGGGCGAGCCGCTGCCGCCAGGTCCGGGCGGCAGCGGGCCCGTGGTGGGCGGTGCGCCCGGACAGCGACGACGGCAGTGTGGCGGTGAGGGCGTCCTCCCGCATGCGTTCCGTGCGCAGGGCGCTGTAGAGACCGGCCATGATCAGGAACATCACGAACGAGAACGGCAGCCCCATGATGATGGTGGCGTCCGTCAGGGCCTGCACGCCGCCCACGATGAGCATCGCGAGGGTGAGCAGACCGGTTGTCAGGGCCCAGAAGATCCGCAGCCATCCGGCCGCGTCGGTGACGGGCGTAGGGAGGTCGGAGCAGAGGTTGCCCATGACCAGCGCCCCGGAGTCGGCGGAGGTGACGTACAGCAGCAGCCCCACGAACGTCGCCAGCCCCGCGCTGAACAGCGCGCCCGGGTACTGGTCCAGCAGCCCGTAGAAACCCTGCTCCGGTGCGTTCATCGCGGCCTCGCCGAACGCGGTGTTGCCGTCCCGCACGACGAACAGCGCGCTGTTGCCGAACACCGCCAGGAACATGCCGGTGAAGAGGAAGGGGATGACGAGGGTGGCGGCGACGAACTGCCGCAGGGTGCGGCCGCGCGAGATACGGGCCAGGAACAGTCCGACGAACGGTGCCCAGGCGATCCACCAGGCCCAGAAGAACAACGTCCAGGTGTCCAGCCACTCCGTCGGCTGGTCGTAGGCGAAGGTGTTCAGGGTCATGGACGGGAAGCGGGAGACGTAGTCGCCGATGTTGAGCACCAGGGCGTTGAGCAGCCGGATCGCTCCGGCGGCGAAGAGTACGTAGAGCATCAGCACGACGGCGAGGATCACGTTCAGCTGGGAGAGCCGCCGGATGCCTTTGTCGACGCCCGCGGCAGCGGAGACCGTGGCCATGACGACCGCGACCGCGATCAGCCCGATCTGTGCGGGAAGCCCCTCCGGTACGCCGAAGAGGAACTTGAGCCCGTAGTTGAGCTGGACGACGCCGATGCCGAGGGAGACGGAGATCCCGAAGACCGTGCCGATGATGGCCGCCAGGTCGACGGTGTCGCCGATCCTGCCGTGGATCCGCCGCCCGATGATCGGGTACAGCGCCGAGCGGATCGCCAGCGGCAGCCGGTACCGGAAGGCGAAGTAGCCGAGCACCATGCCCATCAGCGCGTACATGGCCCAGCCGGTGATCCCGTAGTGGAAGAGCGTCCACACCACGGCCTGCCGGGCGGCCTCGAGGGACTCGGGGGTGCCTGCCGGCGGCGCCAGGTAGTGACTCACGGGGCCGGCGACGGAGAAGAACATCAGGTCGATGCCGATTCCGGCGGCGAACAGCATGGCCGCCCAGGCGAACAGTCCGTAGTCCGGCTGGTAGTGCTTCGGACCCAGCTTGATCGTGCCGTAGCGCGACACCCCGATGAACAGGACGAACAGCAGGTACAGGGTGGCGGCCAGGAAGTAGTACCAGCCGAACCAGGAGGAGATCCTGTCGACCGCCACGCCGATCGCTTCCTCGGCACCGGCAGGGGTCGCGATCGCCCAGACGGAGATGGCGAGGATCAGTACGGCGGAGCCCACGAACACCACGGGTTTGAGGCGGTGCTCCCTTTCCGGCCCGGTGTCGGCCGGTGAGCCCCCCGGAGCGGCTGCTTTTTCCCCTGCGGTCGACACGGCCGTGTTCCTCCTTCGCCGAGGAGAGGAGCGGCATTCCGGGGCCGGGGCGGCTGCCGCGGCGCGGCACGGGACGCCGGGGACCTCTGCGGACACCCGCATGTCCTGCGCCACGGGTGGGACAGCAGTCTTTGCGGGCGGGGCGGTGCAGTCCAGCACTCCGGCGACGTGTCGGTGGCCATGGCCGGTTCGGCGTAACGGACACCTCGTGCCCGGCGAGGTCGCGGAAGGGGGCGGGCCGTCCTGCGGCATGGCCGATAACCGCCACCGGCGGGACGACGATCATGCACAGTGCCAGCGGAAAACGATCAAGAACGTTCCGCAGAGGAGACGGGCCGTGCCCCAGAAGAATCACGACAGCAACGCGCTGGCCATGCTGCACAGCACAGTTCTGCACAGCGGCACCGAACAGCGCGAGGCGCTCACCACCGGTCTCGACGCCTTCCGGGAGAGCGTCGAGGCGTCCCTGGGAGCCATGAAGGGAGTCCTCTCGGGCGAGCTCCAGGACATAGGACGCCGGCTCACCGCCGTGCAGCAGGATCTCGCGGACGGCAGAGCCGGCGCCGAGCGGGGTTCGGGGGAGGTCAGGCGCTCCCTGGAGCAGTTGCAGAGCGAAGTGGAACGGCTGAGGGAAGCCGTGCAGACCGACCGGCGCCCCCGCCCTGAGCCGCCTGTTCCCGGGACGGCCGAGGCGCCGGTCCCCGACCCGCAGCCGCCGCTCGCGGTGCCTCCCGGCCCGGGTGAGCCGGCGCGTGCCGGGGCGGACCGCGCACCGGAGTCCGGCAGCGAAACGGGAGCGCACGGTCCGCAGGTGACCGAGGCCCATCGGGACCTGCTCTGCCAGGCGGCCCGGATCTCCTCCGCGTTCCTGGTGTGCCACCGGGATCTGTGGGAGTTCGTCTCCGGGCTGGCGGGTCGGCATGCGCACTTCCGCATGCCGTCGCAGATCGCCGACCGCGGGGACGACCGCATCGCGGCGGCGCTCTCCGGACGGTCGCTGATCGCGGTGCTGATCAGTCTCTGGGAAGTGCGGCACGCCGCGGAGGACGGCGGGGGCGACTGGGCTCTCGCGACCACCGTCTACGGACGCATCCAGGACGGTCTCGCCGCTCTCGCGCCGGGCGGGGATCCGGTCACCATCACGCTCGACGACCGCTCTCCCGCGGAGGACGACGCCGGCCCGTCGGCCGTCGTGCCCGCCCGCTCGCGCTGAGCGGGCCGGACGGTGGCCGCACGGCCCGCCCGCCGTCCGGCCACCGCGTCAGTCGCGCTCCAGCCAGCCCTCGTGCTCCTCGGCGAGTCCGTGGAGCGTCTCCGGATCGTGCGAGGCCCCGCCGTCCTCGAGGACCACCAGCCACTGGGCGTCCTCCGCGTCGTCCTCGCCCGCCAGGGCCTCCCGGACGAGTTGCGTGTCCTCGGGGTCGGCGCCGAAGCGTTCGGCGAGTGCGTCGGACACCTCCTCCGCCGCGTCGCGGTCGGGGAGGACCAGGATGTGTCGTACGTGCTCGGTCACCCGGCCATTGTCGGGGTGGCCTCTTCCCGGACGACCGCCGGGGCGGGCACCTCGGACGGGGGCGGTGCCGGAGGGGTCAGGCGGCGCAGCGCTGCTCGTCGGCCCGGAACTGCGGCACGTCGTCCGCGAGTGCGCCCGGTGCCGCGAGCTGCTCGCCCGGCCGGGTGAAGTCCGGGCCGAGGGTCAGCGTCATCGGTTCCTTCCCGCCGGTGCGCGTACCGGTCTCCCGGAGAGCTGTGTCGGGCAGCTGGAGGAGGCCGGCGAGGGTGGCGGCCTGGCCGGCCTGGTCCGGGGCGTAGGCCAGGACGGTGCTGTCGGTCTCCTGCGGCGCGTTGCCCGCGTTGGTGGACCGCGGCACCCCCTGCTCGTTCTGCAACCATGCGACGGTGCGCTGCGCCGCGCCGGTGGAACTGCCGCCGTTGAGCACATCGACGCGCACCGCTGCGGGCTCGACCTCTCCGGTCTGCTTCCCAACCTTCCCGCTGTTGTTCCCCGCGCCCTTGCCGCTCTTCTTCCCGTGCCCGCCGTTCGGCGCGGAGTCCGAACGGAGCGAACGGAACAGCGGTTCGGCCTTGCTCCCGTCGAGGACCACGGAGTAGCGGAAGCGCCCGGTCTGGTCCGGATTGTCCACCACGGGTGCGGTGACGAAGGTGATGTCGCCGGTCTCGACCTGCCGGAGGTCCTCCGCGAGGCGCATGAGTTTCTCGACGCTGCCGATGCCGGTGTCGACGGTCAGGGACTCCGTCGCCACCTCTGCCAGGTCGAGCAGTTTCCCGGGGTCCCTCAGCGTCCGGTCGGACTTCAGGCCGCGGATGAGCGAGCCGAGGAACTGCTGCTGCACGGCGATCCGGTCGAGGTCGCTCCGGTTGCCGAAGGCGTGGCGGGTGCGGACGAAGGCGAGGGCCTGTTCGCCCTCGACGACGCTGTGCCCGGCGGGGAGGCGCAGATGGGAGTCCGGGTCGTCCACCGCGTGCTCGACGCACACGTCGACCCCGCCGACGGCCGTGGAGAGGTCCTTCACCGCGTTGAAGTCCGCCATCAGGAAGTGGTGGATCTGCAGCCCGGTGAGCTGCTCCGCCGTCTTCACGGTGCAGCCGGCGTCGCGTCCGTCCTGGCCCAGGCTCTTGTTGAACCGGACATCCTGTAGGCCGGGTATCGTCCGCCGGGTTCCGTCGGCCTGTTCGACCGGGCAGTCGGGGATGTCGGTGATCAGGTCGCGGGGCAGGGAGACGGCCGAGGCGTGGGACCGGTCGGCTGCGACGTGCAGCACGAGGTTGGTGTCGGCGTGGCCCACGCTGCCCCGGTCGCCGTATCCCGTGTTGCCCTCGCCCTGCCGGCTGTCGGTGCCGATGATCAGAATGTTCATCGGCTTCCCGGTGCGGGTCGCCGGGGCGTCCCGTCCGAGGTCGACCGTGGACAGGTTGCCGTTGAGGTGCTGCAGGTAGAGGTAACCCGTCGTCAGGCCGGCGGCCAGCAGGAGCCCCAGCGCGAGACCGCCCCGGACCAGGACCGTGCGTGCCGTTCCGCGCCGCTTCTGCGTCCTTCTGCGCCGGCCGCCGCCGTCCGGTTCCGCCGTGGGTTCCTCGCGGTCGCCGGGCTCTCTCCCGCGGGTGTTCCCGGAGGGACGGCGCGGACGGGGGAGTGGCTGCGTGGGCTCGTCCCGCAGCACGTAGCTCCCCGTCCCGGGGTCGAACACCCACTGGTCCGCGGGGTCGACGGCAGCGTTCGTGCGTCCACGGCGTTCCGTGTCCACGTTCAAGAACCTTTCTCCCGGCCGCTGCGGGTCTCCCGGCTGCGGCGGGCGCCTCCCATCGGCGCCGAGGACATGCCGAGTGGGAGACGGACGAGCGGGGAGAACGGTTGTACGCTGCTCGTCCGGGACGCGGAGGACGGAACTGTCGTTGCGACGTGGGATGCTGAGAAGCGATGGCCGGTACCCGTGACAACACCTCCGACGACCCCCTCGCACCCGTGACGGTGGCGGTGGGGCAGGAAGAACTGCTCCTGGACCGCGCGGTGCAGCAGGTGGTGGCCGCGGCGCGCGAGTCCGACCCCGACACCGACGTGCGGGAGCTCGCCTCGTCCGACCTGCAGCCGGGCACACTCGCCGAGCTGACCAGTCCTTCGCTCTTCGCCGAGCGGAAGGTCGTCGTGGTCCGTGCCGCCCAGGATCTGGCGACGGACAGCGTCAAGGCGGTGAAGGCCTACTTCGCGGCCCCCGCCGAGGAGATCACCCTCGTCCTGCTGCACGCCGGCGGTGCCAGAGGGAAAGGCGTGCTGGACGCCGCACGGAAGGCGGGCGCACGGGAGGTGCCGTGCGCCCGCATGACCAAGCCGGGAGAGCGGCTGGCGTTCGTCCGCGGCGAGTTCCGCGCGGCCCGGCGCTCGGCCACCCCGGAGGCCTGCCAGGCACTGGTGGACGCCATCGGCAGTGACCTGCGGGAGCTGGCCTCCGCCTGTTCCCAGCTCGCCGCGGATGTCGAGGGCACCATCGACGACACGGTCGTCGCTCGCTATTACACGGGCCGCGCCGAAGCGTCCAGCTTCGCCGTCGCCGACCATGCCGTGGAGGGGCGCCCCGCCGAGGCGCTGGAGGCGCTGCGCTGGGCACTGTCGACGGGGGTCGCGCCGGTGCTGGTGACCAGCGCTCTGGCCCAGGGGGTGCGCTCCGTGGGGAAGCTCGCCTCGGCGCCGCGCGGCATGCGGCAGGGGGAGCTGGCCCGGGAGCTCGGTATGCCGCCCTGGAAGATCGACCGCGTGCGGAAGCAGATGCGGGGCTGGTCGGCGGACGGTCTCGCGACGGCACTCCGCGCCGTGGCCGCGGCCGATGCCGGCGTCAAGGGAGGCGGGGACGATCCCGAGTACGCACTCGAGCAGGCAGTGCTCACCGTCGCCCGGGCGGCCCGGGCGGCCCGGGCGCACTGAGCGAGCGGGCTGTCCGGTCGCCCGCCGCACCCGCGCACGACGCAGCCCCCGGAACCGGCCCTGGGGAGGGGCTCGGTCCGGGGGCTTCGCCGTGGATTCTTCGCGCCGCACCCGCGTGGCGAACGCAGGCCGCGTGCGGCGCACTGCCGAGTCTCGTACCGGTCACGCGGCGGAGTGAGAGGGCCCGCCGGGGTCGTGATCCGGTCAGTCGAAGCGGTCGGCCGGGAAGGTTGGTCAGCCCTTGAGGGAGGAGACCTTCTGCGCGAGCGCCGACTTCTTGTTGGCGGCGTTGTTCTTGTGCAGAACGCCCTTGCTGACGGCCTTGTCGAGCTTGCGGCCGGCCTCGCGGGCGGCGGCGTTCGCCTTCTCGGCGTCACCGGCGGCCACGGCCTCGCGGGTGCGACGGATCGCGGTCTTCAGCTCGGACTTGACCGCCTTGTTGCGCCGGCGGGCCTTCTCGTTGGTCTTGATCCGCTTGATCTGGGACTTGATGTTCGCCACGAATGAGCCTTTGCGGGTTCAGTACGGTTCTTCTGTGTGTGCTCTCCGTATGCACGAAGGCACAGCGGCCCAGGCTATCAGCAGCGGCTCCGGCCGCCGAATCGCCTTCTTCCGGCCCCGCTGCGCGGGGGTGGTGACGGACGCCCGTGCCCGGGGCGGGGCGTGTGCATGGGACGATGGGTGGGACTAGCGTTCCCCGAAGCCCTTATCCAGACCCGACAGGACACTGCGTGCCCGCGACCCCATCGAACGTGCCGGAGCCGAGCCGTACCGACCCGGCGCTGATCCGTAACTTCTGCATCATCGCGCACATCGACCACGGCAAGTCGACGCTCGCCGACCGCATGCTCCAACTGACGGGCATCGTCGAGGAGCGACAGATGCGCGCCCAGTACCTCGACCGGATGGACATCGAGCGTGAGCGCGGCATCACGATCAAGTCGCAGGCCGTCCGGATGCCCTGGAAGGCGAAGGACGAGGCGGACCGTGCGGCGTCGCACATCCTGAACATGATCGACACGCCGGGGCACGTCGACTTCACCTACGAGGTCTCCCGGTCCCTCGCGGCCTGCGAGGGGTGCATCCTCCTCGTCGACGCGGCGCAGGGCATCGAGGCGCAGACTCTCGCCAATCTGTACCTGGCGATGGAGCACGACCTCACCATCATCCCGGTGCTGAACAAGATCGATCTGCCTGCCGCGCAGCCGGAGAAGTTCTCCGCCGAACTGGCGCACCTGATCGGCTGCGAGCCGGAGGACGTGCTGAAGGTCTCCGCCAAGACCGGCGAGGGCGTCGACGTGCTGCTCGACGAGGTGGTGCGCCAGGTCCCGCCCCCGGTCGGTGTCGCCGACTCGCCCGCCCGCGCCATGATCTTCGACTCGGTGTACGACGCCTACCGCGGCGTCGTGACGTATGTGAAGGTCGTCGACGGCATGCTCGGCAGGCGCGAGCGCATCCGGATGATGTCCACCGGTGCCACGCACGAACTGCTGGAGATCGGTGCCAACTCCCCGGAGATGAAGCCCTCCGACGGGCTGGGCGTCGGTGAGGTCGGCTACCTCATCACCGGTGTGAAGGACGTCCGCCAGTCGAAGGTGGGCGACACCATCACCCAGCAGCACAAGGGTGCCGAGGAGCCGCTCGCCGGCTACAAGGACCCGAAGCCGATGGTCTTCTCGGGCCTCTACCCGATGGACGGCTCCGACTACCCGGAGCTGCGCGACGCCCTGGAGAAGCTGCAGCTCAACGATGCCGCGCTGACCTTCGAACCGGAGAACTCCGCCGCCCTGGGCTTCGGTTTCCGCGTCGGGTTCCTCGGGCTGCTGCACCTGGAGGTGATCAGGGAGCGGCTGGAGCGCGAGTTCAACCTGCCGCTGATCGCCACCGCGCCGAACGTGATCTACCAGGTGCGGATGGAGGACGGCACGGAGTACACCGTCACCAACCCCACCGAGTTCCCCTCCGGGAAGATCGAGACGGTGCAGGAGCCCATGGTCAAGGCGACCCTGCTGGCGCCGAGCGAGTTCATCGGCGCGATCATGGAACTGTGCCAGTCGCGGCGCGGCAACATGCAGGGCATGGACTACCTGTCCGAGGACCGGGTGGAGCTGCGCTACACCCTTCCGCTCGCCGAGATCGTCTTCGACTTCTTCGACGCGCTGAAGTCCAAGACCCGCGGCTACGCCTCGCTCGACTACGAGCCCAGCGGGGACCAGACCGCGGACCTGGTGAAGGTCGACATCCTGCTGCAGGGCGACAAGGTGGACGCCTTCTCGGCCATCGTGCACAAGGACAAGGCGTACGGCTACGGCGTGCGGATGGCGAACAAGCTCCGCGAGCTCATCCCGCGCCAGCAGTTCGAGGTGCCGATCCAGGCGGCAGTCGGCTCCCGGATCATCGCCCGCGAGACGGTCCGCGCGATCCGCAAGGACGTGCTGGCCAAGTGCTACGGCGGTGACATCTCCCGCAAGCGGAAGCTGCTGGAGAAGCAGAAGGAGGGCAAGAAGCGCATGAAGGTCGTGGGCCGGGTCGAGGTCCCGCAGGAAGCCTTCATCGCCGCGCTCTCCACCGACGACTCCGGTGGCGGCGACTCCTCCAAGGGCAAGAAGTAGCGGCACGGCGCGGGCCCGTCGCCCCTGTTCACCGCCCCTGTTTCACGGCGCGTCCCGTAGGGCGCGCCGTGAAGCGTGTGGCGGTCGTGTGTGGACTTCCCCGTGGTACCCCGCTCCCGGTCACGCTCCGGTATCGACACGGCCTCCGACCCCTTACATACGAGGTTCGTGGCGCTTAGTCTGAGCGCGGCTCCCTGGTTACTCGTGAGTCACAAGGGAGAGTCACCCAGAGTATGTACTTCACCCCGGGCCCGGAGGATGTCGTGAGCGACACACAATCCCTGATCGAGAACCGGCCGCCCTCCGTGGCGTCTCTGTTGCTGGAGCGCGTGCAGGCCACCCCGGACGCCGAGGCGTACCGCTACCCGGTGGCCGCCTCCGGCGACGGCCCCGAGGAGTGGCGCTCCTACAGCTGGGCCGAGGCTGCCGAACGTGTCTTCGCCGTTGCGGCCGGGTTGATGGCGCTCGGCGTGCGGCCCGAGGAACGGGTCGCGATCGCCTCGAACACCCGGGTCGACTGGATCCTGTGCGACCTCGGCATCCTCTGCTCCGGCGCGGCCACCACCACGGTCTACCCGAGCACCGATGCGGGCGAGACGGCCTACATCCTGGCCGACTCCTCCAGCCGCGTGCTCATCGCCGAGGACGCCTCCCAGCTGGAGAAGGTGCGGGAGAAGCGTGCCGAGCTCCCCGAACTCGCCCACGTGGTGGTGATGGAGGAGGCGGACGCCGTCGCCGCGGAGGACGACCCGGAGGACTGGGTGCTCTCCCTCTCCGAGCTCGCCCGGCGCGGGAAGGCCCACCTCGAGGACAACCCGGAGTGCGTCAGGAAGACCGTGGCCGGGCTGCGCTCCGACCAGCTCGCCACCCTCATCTACACCTCGGGTACCACCGGGAAGCCCAAGGGCGTGCGGCTGCCGCACGACTGCTGGTCCTACATGGCGAAAGCCATCGCGCAGACCGGGCTGGTCACCGGCGAGGACGTCCAGTACCTGTGGCTGCCGCTGGCGCACGTCTTCGGCAAGGTCCTCACCGCCGCCCAGGTCGAGGTGGGGCACGTCACCGCTGTCGACGGACGCATCGACAGGATCATCGAGAACCTGCCCGTGGTGCGGCCGACCTACATGGCCGCCGTCCCCCGGATCTTCGAGAAGGTCTACAACGGTGTGGCGTCCAAGGCGAAAGCCGGCGGCGCCGCCAAGTACAGGATCTTCCAGTGGGCCGCGGGCGTCGCGCGCGAGTACGGCAAGGTGACCCAGGACAACTTCCGCCGCACCGGAGTCGCCTCCGCCCCCGCCGGGCTGAAGGTCAAGCACGCTGTTGCCGACCGGCTCGTCTACGCGAAGCTGCGGGAGGCCTTCGGCGGCAACCTGCGGGCCTGCATCTCCGGCTCCGCCGCTCTCGCGCCGGACATCGGCTACTTCTTCTCCGGCGCCGGGATCCACATCCTCGAGGGGTACGGCCTCACCGAGTCCAGCGCCGCCAGCTTCGTCAACCCCGGTGAGGCGTACCGCACCGGCACCGTGGGCAAGCCGCTGCCCGGAACCGAGGTGCGGATCGCCGAGGACGGCGAGATCCTGCTCCGCGGCCCCGGCATCATGGAGGGTTATCACGGCCTCCCGGAGAAAACCGCCGAGGTACTGGAGGAGGACGGCTGGTTCCACACCGGGGACATCGGTGAACTCTCCTCCGACGGCTACCTGCGCATCACGGACCGCAAGAAGGACCTGATCAAGACCTCCGGCGGCAAGTACATCGCCCCCGCGGAGGTCGAGGGCCAGTTCAAGGCGATCTGCCCGTACGTCTCCAACATCCTCGTCCACGGCGCCGACCGGAACTTCTGCACCGCGCTCATCGCGCTCGACGAGGTGTCGCTGAT
Source organism: Streptomyces callyspongiae (assembly GCF_047200695.1). NCBI lineage: Bacteria > Bacillati > Actinomycetota > Actinomycetes > Kitasatosporales > Streptomycetaceae > Streptomyces > Streptomyces callyspongiae. The sequence goes on along the minus strand of NZ_JBJZOM010000008.1, from coordinate 92,717 downwards.
GCAGTGGGCCGCCGAGCAGGAGGGCCTCGCGGGCAAGGAGTACGCCGAGGTCGTCGTCTCCGAACAGGTGCGCGCGATGGTCGGGGACTACGTGGAGCAGCTCAACTCCGGACTGCAGCGCTGGCAGACGATCAAGAAGTTCCGCGTCCTGCCGCGGGACCTGGACGTCGAGCACGGTGAGCTGACGCCCAGCCTGAAGCTGAAGCGACCGGCCGTGGAGCGTGAGTTCGGCCACCTGATCGAGGAGATGTACTCCGGGTCCCGAGAGGCCTGAGCGGAGTGGGGCGGCAGCCGGGTTTCCGGCTGCCGCCGGGCCCGCGCCCGGTCCGGGGCTGCGGGAGGTCACAATGGGCCCATGCCCTCCGCACTTCCCGACGGCGAACCGGTACCGCACGACGGCTCGCTGCCCGCCTCCGCGACGGCCGACGCCGCGGACCGTCCGCTCGGCTTCTACCTGCACGTGCCGTACTGCGCCTCGCGCTGCGGGTACTGCGACTTCAACACCTACACGGCAGGTGAGCTGCGTGGCGCGGGCGGTGTCCTGGCCTCCCGCGAGGACTACGCGGACACCCTCGCGCAGGAGGTCCGGCTGGCGCGGAAGGTGCTCGGGGACGATCCGCGCCCCGTGCGGACCGTGTTCGTGGGGGGTGGTACCCCCACACTGCTCCCGCCGGAGGACCTCGGCCGGATGCTGGCCGCCGTGCGCGAGGAGTTCTCCCTGGCCGACGACGCGGAGATCACCACGGAGGCCAACCCCGAGTCGGTCGACGCCCGCTACCTCGCCGAGCTGCGGGAGGCGGGCTTCAACCGGGTGTCGTTCGGCATGCAGAGCGCCCGGGCCCACGTGCTGCGCGTCCTGGACCGCAGCCACACCCCCGGACGCCCCGAACAGTGCGTCGCCGACGCGCGGAGGGCCGGGTTCGACCACGTCAACCTCGACCTGATCTACGGCACGCCGGGGGAGAGCGACGACGACTGGCGTGCCTCCCTGGAGGCGGCGCTCGCCGCCGCGCCGGATCACGTCTCCGCGTACGCCCTGATCGTCGAGGAGGGCACGCAGCTCGCACGGCGGATCCGCCGCGGCGAGGTGCCCATGACCGACGACGACGCGCACGCGGACCGCTACCTGATCGCCGACGAGATGCTCGCCGCCGCGGGCTTCCACTGGTACGAGGTGTCCAACTGGGCCCTCTCGGACGCGGCGCGCTGCCGGCACAACGAGCTGTACTGGACGGGCGCCGACTGGTGGGGCGCCGGACCCGGCGCGCACAGCCACGTCGCGGGCGTGCGCTGGTGGAACGTGAAGCACCCCGCCGCCTACGCCCGGGCGCTGGACGCCTCGCGGTCGCCCGGTGCGGGCCGCGAGGTCCTCTCCGCCGAGGACCGGCGCGTCGAGCGGGTCCTGCTGGAGCTGCGGCTGGTCCAGGGCTGTCCGCTGGACGTGCTCACGCCGGCCGGGCGCGCGGCCGCCCGGCGGGCGCTGGACCAGGGGCTGCTCCGCCCGGAGCCGTTCGGTGAGGGTCGCGCGGCCCTCACCCTCCGCGGGCGTCTGCTGGCCGACGCGGTCGTCCGGGACCTCGTCGACTGACGGGTGCCGGTCAGCGGCCGGGAGGGCCTCCCGTCGGGCCGCCCACGGTCACGTGGTCGATGAGGTGTTCCACCGGGCCCAGCAGGCCGGGTTCCAGGTCGCGGTAGGAGTGCACGGAGCGCAGAATCCGCTGCCAGGCGGCGCCGGTGTTCCGCGGCCATCCCAGGGCCTCGCAGACGCCGGTCTTCCAGTCCTGGCCGTGCGGCACCCGGGGCCACGACGGAATGCCGACGGCGGCCGGTTTGACGGCCTCCCAGATGTCCACGAACGGGTGGCCGACCACGAGTACGAGGTCCTCGCCCCGGGTCGCGGCGACCTCCGCGGCGATTCGCGACTCCTTCGACCCCGGCACCAGGTGGTCGACCAGGACACCCAGTCGGGCGTCGGGCGTGGGCCCGAACGCGTCCACGACCGCCGGAAGGTCGTCGACACCCTCGAGGTACTCGACGACGACGCCCTCGATCCGCAGGTCGTCGCCCCACACCTTCTCCACCAGCTCCGCGTCGTGGCGCCCCTCGACGTACAGGCGTCCGGCGCGCGCGACCCGGGCGCGGGCACCGGGCACCGCGACCGAGCCCGACGGTGTGCGGCGCGGAGCCGCCGGGGCGGCGCTTGCGGGGCGCACCAGCGTGACGATCCGTCCCTCCAGGAGGAACCCCCGCGGCTCCATCGGGAAGACACGGTGCGCCCCGAAGCGGTCCTCCAGCGTCACCGCGTTCCCTCCGGAGGTCTTCTCGCAGTCGATCACCGCCCCGCAGAAGCCGGTCGTCACCTCCTCCACCACGAGGTCCCGTTCGGCGGGCACCTCGGGGACGGGAGCGGCGCGGCGCTTCCAGGGCGGGGTCAGGTCGGGGTCGTACCGGCGGCTGCGCATCCGCCCATTGTGTCCGGACGCGTCAGGCGGAGGCGAAGCGACGGGCCAGACCGTCGCGTTGGGCGCGGAGGAACGCGGCGTCCACGACGGCGCCGTGGCCGGGGACGTACCGGGCGTCCTCGCCGCCGAGAGCCAGCAGCCGGTCCACGGCGGCGGGCCACTGCCCAGGCTGCGCGTCGTCCCCCGCCTGCGGCGGTCCCGACTCCTCGACCAGATCGCCGCAGAACACCACCGGGGGAGCGCCCGGGGCCCCTCCGGGCACCAGGACGGCCAGATCGTGCCCGGTGTGGCCCGGGCCGGCGTTGACCAGTACGGCACGGCGGTCGCCGCCCAGCGCGAGGGTCATCTCGCCGCTGACCGGGTGTTCCGGGAGGACCAGCGCGTCGGCTGCCTGGGCCGCCGTGTCCGCCGCCAGGCCGTGCCGACGGGCGTCGTGCCGGAGGGACTCGCGGCCGCCGCGCAGAACACGGTCCAGACCCACCGCGCCGTACACCTGGACTCCGGCGAAGGCCGCTGTGCCCAGCACGTGGTCGAAGTGGCCGTGGGTGAGCGCGACCCTGGTCACGGGCCTCCCGAACAGCTCCCGCAGCGATGCGCGGAGCGCCGCCCCCTCGGCGAGGGAGGATCCGGTGTCGATCACCAGCACGCCGTCGGGACCGGCCACCGCCCCGGCCGTCGCGTCCCACCGGGGCAGCCGGGTGCGCACCACGCCCGGTGCGAGCTCTTCCCACATGCCGTCCATGCCGCGACGCTACCGGTACGCAGACCGTGTCGCCCCTCCGCGGTGCGTGCCCGCGGTCCCGGGTGTGGACGCCCTTGCTCTGGGCATGGCATCCCGCCGTACACTTGGCTGCGAAACGCTGGCACTCGTCCCACGAGAGTGCCAGGCGAGCGGAGGCCGGACAGCCGGACACGGCCCGACGGGAGGTGCGCACGTGCTCAGTGAACGCAGGCTCGAGGTGCTGCGTGCCATCGTCCAGGACTACGTCGGCACCGAGGAGCCGGTCGGCTCCAAGGCGCTCACGGAGCGCCACAATCTCAAGGTGTCGCCGGCCACCGTCCGCAACGACATGTCGGCCCTGGAGGACGAGGGGTACATCGCCCAGCCGCACACCAGTGCCGGCAGGATCCCCACCGACAAGGGGTACCGGCTGTTCGTCGACAAGCTGGCCGGTGTCAAGCCGATGTCCTCGCCGGAGCGACGCGCCATCCACAACTTCCTGGAGGGCGCCGTCGACCTGGACGACGTCGTGGGGCGCACGGTCCGGCTGCTGGCGCAGCTCACCCGGCAGGTGGCCGTCGTCCAGTATCCGTCGCTGACCCGGTCGACAGTGCGCCACGTCGAACTGCTGGCGCTGGCACCGGCCCGGCTCATGCTGGTGCTCATCACCGACACCGGACGCGTCGAGCAGCGCCTGGTCGACTGTCCCACCCCGATCGGCGAGACCACCGTCGCCGATCTGAGGGCCCGGCTGAACGGCCGTGCGGCCGGGCAGCGCTTCACCGACGTGCCGCGTCTGGTCCAGGACCTTCCGGAGGGCTTCGACGCGGACGACCGGGGAACCGTCTCGGCGGTGCTCGCCACCCTGCTGGAGACGCTGGTCGAGGAGACCGAGGAACGCCTGATGATCGGCGGAACCGCCAACCTCACGCGCTTCGGCCACGACTTCCCGCTCACCATCCGCCCCGTCCTGGAGGCGCTGGAGGAGCAGGTCGTACTGCTGAAGCTGCTCGGCGAGGCCACGGATTCCGGCATGACGGTGCGAATCGGTCATGAGAATGCTCACGAGGGCCTGAGTTCCACGTCGGTGGTTTCAGTCGGTTACGGTTCGGGCGACGAGGCGGTCGCCAAGCTCGGCGTGGTGGGGCCGACCCGCATGGACTACCCCGGAACGATGGGAGCGGTACGCGCAGTGGCACGTTACGTCGGACAGATCCTCGCGGAGAGTTAAGTGGCGACCGACTACTACTCCGTCCTGGGCGTGGAGCGCGACGCCTCGCAGGACGAGATCAAGAAGGCCTTCCGCAGGCTGGCGCGCGAACTGCACCCGGACGTCAATCCGGACCCGAAGACGCAGGACCGCTTCAAGGAGATCAACACCGCCTACGAGGTGCTCTCCGACCCGCAGAAGAAGCAGGTCTACGACCTGGGCGGCGACCCGGCCGGACCGGGCGGCGGCGCGGGAGCGGGCGCCGGCTTCGGCGGCGCGGGCTTCGGCAACTTCTCCGACATCATGGACGCGTTCTTCGGAACCGCCTCGCAGCGCGGGCCCCGCTCGCGCACGCGCCGCGGCCAGGACGCGATGATCCGGCTGGACGTCGAACTGCACGAGGCGGCGTTCGGGACGACCAAGGAGATCCAGGTCGACACCGCGACCGTGTGCGGCACCTGCTCCGGCGAGGGCGCCGCGCCGGGCACCTCCGCGCAGACCTGCGACATGTGCCGCGGCCGCGGCGAGGTCTCGCAGGTCACCCGCTCCTTCCTGGGGCAGGTCATGACCTCCCGGCCCTGCCCGCAGTGCCAGGGATTCGGCACCGTCGTGCCGACGCCCTGCCAGGACTGCGCCGGCGACGGCCGCGTACGGTCGCGGCGCACCCTCACCGTCAAGATCCCCGCGGGTGTCGACAACGGCACCCGGATCCAGCTGGCCGGCGAGGGCGAGGTCGGGCCCGGCGGCGGCCCGGCGGGCGACCTCTACGTCGAGATCCACGAGACCCCGCACCCGGTCTTCCAGCGCCGCGGCGACGACCTGCACTGCACCGTCACCATCCCCATGACGGCCGCGGCCCTGGGCACCAAGGTGCCGCTGGAGACGCTGGACGGCATGGAGGACATCGACATCCGCCCGGGCACGCAGTCCGGCCAGTCCGTCCCGCTCCACGAGCGCGGCGTCACCCACCTGCGCGGCAACGGCCGCGGCCAGCTGATCGTGCACGTCGAGGTGACCACGCCGACCAAGCTCGACCACGAGCAGGAGGAGCTGCTGCGGCAGCTCTCGCGCCTGCGCGGCGAGGAGCGGCCCCAGGGGCAGTTCCAGCCCGGTCAGCAGGGGCTCTTCCACCGCCTCAAGGACGCGTTCAACGGCCGCTGACGCCTCTCCCCCCGGGGTGGGCCCCCGCCCGCCGGCGGTCCACCCCGGAGAGCTCCCACGGCCCCCGCCCGGACTGCTCCCGGGGCATGGCAGGATGACGCCATGTCCTCCGCGCAGTCCCCGCTCTCCGACCTCGTCGAGCATCCGATCGTGCAGGCCCCGATGGCGGGCGGCACGTCCGGTCCCGAGCTCGCCGCGGCCGTCAGCAACGCCGGTGCGCTCGGCTCCCTCGCCGCCGGCTACAAGACGCCGGAGGCCGTGTACGAGGAGATCCGGCACCTGCGGATGCTGACCGAGCGGCCGTTCGGCGTGAACGTCTTCCTGCCGCAGCCGCCTCCTGCTGCCGGTACCGATGCAGTCGGGAGCTACCGGGAGCGGCTCGCCGGCGAGGCGAGGCGTTACGCCGCCGAGCTCGGCGACACCGACCGCGGCTCCGACGACGCCTACGACGCCAAGATCGCCGTGCTTCTCGAGGCGCGCGTGCCGCTGGTCTCCTTCACCTTCGGGTGCCCCGACCCCCGGGTGCTGCGGGCGTTCGCCGACGCGGGCACGCGGACCGTCGTCACCGTCACCTCCGTCGAGGAGGCTTTGGACGCGCAGCACAACGGTGCCTTCGCCGTGTGCGTGCAGGGAGTGGAGGCCGGCGGCCACCGCAGCACCTATCAGGACCGTCCGGAGCGGGACGGGGAGGGCACCGGCCTGCTGCCGCTGCTCGCCGAGGTGGGCGACGCCGTCCGGATCCCCATGATCGCCGCGGGCGGGCTGATGCGCGGCAGCCAGATCGCCGGCGTGCTCGCCGCGGGCGCCGTCGCCGCGCAACTCGGCACCGCTTTCCTGGTGTGCCCGGAGTCCGGAGCGCACCCCGAGCACAAGCGTGCCGTGACCGACCCGCTGTTCTCCCACACCGAACCGACCCGGGCGTTCTCCGGACGCTCCGCGCGGGGTCTGGTCAACCGGTTCGTCCGCGAGCACGGGCCGCACGCGCCCGCGGCCTACCCCCAGGTCCACTACCTGACGGCTGGGCTGCGCAAGGCCGCCGCCCGGGCCGGCGACCCGCAGGGCATGGCCCTGTGGGCCGGTCAGGGACATCGGCTGGCCCGAGCCCTGCCCGCTGCCCGGCTCGTGGACACCCTGGTCGAGGAGCTCACCGCCGCCCGTGCCGCACGGAGCGTGGCGTGACCGCGCCCGTCTTCCTGCTCGACCGGCCGGACGATCCGCCGCTGACCGGCCCGGGAAGCGTCGTCCTGACCGGACCGGAGGGCCGCCACGCGGTGTCCGTCCGCCGGATGCGCGTCGGCGAGGAGATCGTCCTCACCGACGGCGCGGGCACCGCCGCGTACGGCACGGTCGCCCATCCGGAGGGGAAGGACCGGCTCGAGGTCACCGTGACCCGGGTCCGCACCGAACCGGAACCCCGCCCCCGCATCACGGTCGTGCAGGCCCTCCCCAAGGGCGACCGCGGGGAGTTGGCCGTCGAGACCATGACCGAGACCGGCGTCGACGCGATCGTGCCGTGGCGCGCCTCCCGCTGCATCACGCAGTGGCGCGGCGACCGCGGCGCCAAGTCGCTGGCCAAGTGGCGGGCGACCGCACGCGAAGCGGCCAAGCAGTCCCGCCGGCTGCGCGTCCCCCACATCGCCGAACCCGCCACCACCGGGCACCTCGCGACGCTGCTGTCCCGGGCGGACTTCGCGGCCGTGCTCCACGAGGAGGGCGCCGCCCCGCTGGCCGGGGCACACCTCCCCGAGGCCGGCGAACTGGTCCTGGTCGTCGGCCCCGAGGGCGGCGTCTCCCCGGAGGAACTGCGGACGTTCGCCGAGGCCGGGGCACGTCCCCACCGCCTGGGCCCGACCGTGCTGCGCACCTCCACCGCGGGTACGGCCGCGCTCGCGCTCCTCCTGAGCCGCACCGGTCGCTGGGCCTAGCTCCGCCTCCCCGCGCATGCCCGCACCGCCGTCGCTGCCCGCAGCGGCGGGGCGGAAGCGTCCGCCGAGTCCGCGCCTCCGCACGCGATAGCATCCGCTGCGTACACCGACATCTCACAGCGGAGGCGCCACCGTGGCGGGAGAACCCCAGGACGACTGCCTGTTCTGCAAGATCGTCGCAGGCGAGGTCCCCGCGACCGTCGTCCGTGACACGGAGACGACGCTGGCCTTCCGGGACATCAACCCGCAGGCCCCCACCCACATCCTCGTGATCCCCAAGGCGCACCACAGCGACGCGGCGTCGCTCGCCGCCGAGGCGCCGCAGCTCGCCGCCGACGTGCTGCGCGAGGCGGGCGCGGTCGCCGAGGGCGAAGGCATCGCCGTCGCCGAGGGCGGGCCGGGCACCGGCTACCGCGTCGTCTTCAACACCGGGACCGGAGCGGGCCAGACCGTCTTCCACGCCCACGCCCACGTCCTCGGCGGGCGGGGCCTCAACTGGCCTCCCGGCTGAGCCGCGCTCCGGTAGGGTTCCCCGTGTCGGTACGCGAACTCGTCGTCCTCGGCACCGCCAGCCAGGTGCCGACCCGTCACCGCAACCACAACGGCTACCTGCTGCGTTGGGACGGTGAGGGCCTGCTGTTCGACCCCGGCGAGGGCACACAGCGGCAGATGGTGCACGCCGGGGTGGCGGCCCACGACATCCACCGGATCTGCCTCACGCACTTCCACGGGGACCACGCGCTGGGCCTCCCCGGGGTGGTGCAGCGCCTCAACCTCGACCGGGTTCCGCATCCGGTCACCGCCCACTACCCCGCCTCCGGCGCCGACTTCTTCGCACGGATGCGGTACGCCACCGCCTACCGCGAGACCGTACGGCTGCACGAGGAGCCGATCCCGCCGGCGCCGGAGTCCGTCCTTCGCGAGAGTGCCGGGTACACCCTCACCAGCCACCGGCTGTCCCATCCCGTGGAGGCGCACGGCTACCGGCTCGTCGAGCCGGACGGCCGCCGCATGCTTCCCGAACGGCTGCGGGAGCGGGGCATCGCCGGTCCCGACGTGGGACGGCTGCAACGGGAGGGCACGTGGCGCGGTGTCACCCTGGACGAGGTGAGTGTCCCGCGGCGGGGACAGCGTTTCGCCTTCGTCATGGACACCCGGCTCTGCGACGGCGTGTACGCGCTCGCGGCAGGCTGCGACATGCTCGTCATCGAGGCGACCTTCCTCGACGAGGACATCTCCCTGGCCGAGGAGTACGGGCACCTGACCGCCGGTCAGGCCGGTCGGGTCGCGGCCGACTCGGGCGTGCGGCACCTGGTGCTCACGCACTTCAGCCAGCGGTATCCCGATGCCGGGGAGTTCACCCGCCAGGCCCGCGCTGCGGGCTTCACCGGCACCCTCACCACGGCCTCCGACCTGGACCGGGTACGGCTTCCCCGACGCCGCCCGTAGCGGAGGGCGGGAGCGGCATCCGGCGCCGGGCGTGTGCTCAGAACCCCAGGCGGCGCAGCTGCTTGGGATCCCGCTGCCAGTCCCGGGCGACCTTCACGTGCAGATCCAGGTAGACGGGTGTGCCCAGCAGTGCCTCGATGTGTTTGCGCGAGGCCGTCCCGACGTCCTTGAGGCGGCGCCCCTTCGGGCCGATGACGATGCCCTTCTGACTGGTGCGCTCGATGAAGATGTTGGCGTGGACGTCCAGCAGCGGCCGGTCCGCGGGCCGTCCCTCCCGGGGCAGCATCTCCTCGACCACCACCGCGATCGAATGCGGCAGTTCGTCCCGCACGCCCTCCAGGGCGGCCTCGCGGATGAGTTCGGCCACCATGACCTGCTCGGGTTCGTCGGTCAGGTCGCCGTCCGGGTAGAGCGCCGGACCTTCCGGAAGGAGCGGTACCAGCAGGTCCGCGAGCAGGCCGACCTGCCGGTCGCCGGTGGCCGAGACGGGGACGATCTCCGCCCATTCGACGCCCAGCTCCTTGCCGAGCCGGTCCACCGCGACGAGCTGCTCGGCGAGTGCCCGGGAGTCCACCAGGTCCGTCTTCGTCACCACCGCGACCTTGGGGGTGCGCTTCAGCGCCGCCAGCTCGCCGGCGATGAAGCGGTCTCCGGGGCCGATCTTCTGGTCCGCGGGGAGGCAGAAGCCGATGACGTCGACCTCGGCCCAGGTGGTGCGCACCACGTCGTTGAGGCGTTCGCCCAGCAGGGTCCGCGGCTTGTGGAGGCCGGGAGTGTCGACCAGGACGAGCTGCGCGTCGGGGCGGTGGACGATGCCGCGGACGGTGTGCCGGGTGGTCTGCGGACGGTTGGAGGTGATCGCGACCTTCGTGCCCACCAGGGCGTTGGTCAGCGTGGACTTGCCGGCGTTGGGCCTGCCGACGAAGCACGCGAAACCGGAACGGTGCGCGGCGCCGGCCGCCGCGTCGGAGGAGGGGGAAGGAGCGTCCATGCCCGCCATTGTCCCCGATGGCACGGCGTGCCCCGACCACCGCCCGGTGCCGCCGGGCTCGGGTTGCCGGGGCGCCGGGGCCTCAGCCGGCCTGCACGGTGCTGCGCAGCTCCCCGTCCGGGCCGGCAAGCAGCACCGGCGTCCCGGTTCCTCCCAGGTCCCGCACGGCGGCCAGGTCCTCGTCCGTGACCTGCTCGGACTCCGACACGACGGCGGCCGCCTCGAGGCCCTTCGCCCCGGAGGCGACGGCCATCGCGACCGCGGTGCGCAGCGCGCTCAGCGGAAGCGAGGGCAGCTCCACGGAACCGGCGACGTAGGTGCGCCCGGTCTCGTCGCGCACCGCCGCACCCTCCGGCACGCCGTTGCGGGCCCGAGCGGAGCGGGCCAGCGTCACGATCTTGCGGTCTTCGGGGTCCATCGCCTGCTCGGTCATGGGGGAGAGCATAGGCGTCCCGCCGACCGCTTCCGAGAGCGCCCCGGTGTCTTTCAGGCAGGGTGGCGATCGCGGTCGGCGGGGAACTCCTGGTCGGCGGGAGCGGCCTCGCGCACCGGCTCGACCAGCACCGTGGTGATCCGGTTCCGGCGTCCGGCGGGGGCCTCCGCGGTCAGGCGCAGGGCGCTGAGCGTCGGGTCCGAGTGGTCCTCGGAGAGGTCCACGGTCGTGGTGGCACCGGCGATCGGCACCCTGCCGAGGTTCTTCGCCAGCAGCCCGCCGACGGTCTCCACGTCCTCGTCGTCCCAGTCGACCAGGTCGTACAGCTCGCCCAGGTCGCCCAGGTCGAGGCGCGCGGTGACGCGGAAGCGGCCCTGTCCGAGATCCTCGACCGGGGCTTGTTCCTTGTCGTACTCGTCCGTGATCTCGCCGACGATCTCCTCGAGGATGTCCTCGATCGTCACCACGCCGGCCGTGCCGCCGTACTCGTCGACGACGACGGCCACGTGGATGCGGTCGCGCTGCATCTCGCGCAGCAGGTCTCCCGCGTTCTTGGTGTCCGGTACGAAGGCCGCGGGGCGCATGGCCGTGGTGACCAGTTCGTTCTCGTTCTCCCGGTTGATGTGGGACTTCCGCGCCAGGTCCTTGAGGTAGACGATGCCCAGCACGTCGTCCTCGCTCTCGCCGACCACCGGGATGCGGGAGAAGCCCGAGCGCAGCGCGAGGGTCAGGCCCTGGCGGACCGTCTTGAACCGCTCGATGGTGATCAGGTCGGTGCGGGGCACCATCACCTCGCGCACGAGCGTGTCGCCGAGTTCGAAGACGGAGTGCACCATCTTCCGCTCCTCGGCCTCGATGAGCGACTCCTGCTCGGCGAGGTCGACCAGCGCCCGCAGCTCCGCCTCGCTCGCGAACGGGCCCTTGCGGAATCCCCTGCCGGGTGTGAGGGCGTTGCCGAGCAGGATCAGCAGCTGCGGCAGCGGGCCGAGCACCCGCGCCAGCGGCACGAGCACGTAGCTGGCGGCGGTGGCGGTGTTGAGCGGGTGCTGCCGGCCGATCGTGCGGGGAGAGACGCCCACCGCCACGTACGAGACCAGCACCATCACCGCGAACGCGACGAGCAGCGCCTGCCAGGGATCGTCGAAACTGCGCAGGCAGGCGTAGGCGACGAGGACTCCCGCGGCCACCTCGCTCGCCACGCGGACCAGCAGCGCGAGGTTGAGGTAGCGGGTCGGGTCGGCGGCGACGAGCCCGAGCTTCGCGGCGCCCTTGCGCCCCGAGCGCACGGCCTCCTCGGCGCGGAAACTCGTGGTGCGGGCCAGGCCGGCCTCCGCGCAGGCCGCGAGCCACGCGACGACGACAAGCGCGCCCGCCCCCAGGACCAGTTGCGCGGTCATGACGTCATCGTGGGGGCGGGCGACGGTCCCGTGAGGCCGCGCTCGGCGCGCCACCCGTCCACGATGGCCGCCTGCAGGCCGAACATCTCGGTGCGCTCGCCCGGTTCCTCGTGGTCGTACCCCAGCAGGTGCAGCACGCCGTGGACGGTCAGGAGCTGAAGCTCCTCGTCCATGGAGTGCTGCGTCGCCGCCTCGGCGCCCTGCTTCGCCGCCACGTCGGGGCAGAGGACGATGTCCCCCAGGAGGCCCTGCGGCGGGTCCTCGTCCTCACGTGTGGGCGGCCGCAGTTCGTCCATGGGGAAGGACATCACATCGGTGGGGCCGGGGAGGTCCATCCACTGGAGGTGCAACTGCTCCATGGCGTCGTTGTCGACCGCGATCAGGGACAGTTCCGCCAGCGGATGGATGCGCATGCGGGTCAGGGCGTAGCGGGCGATGTCGTGCAGCGACTGTTCGTCGAGCGTGCGCCCGGACTCGTTGTTGACGTCGATGGACATGTGTGGTGCTCAGCGTTTCCCGTTGCCTCGGGCGCGGTCGTGCGCGCGGTCCCTGCTGCCCTTGCGCCGCGCGGACGCGTCCTGCGCGGCGGTGCCGTTCTCGGTGCCGTTCTGCTCGTCGTAGCGGTCGTAGGCGTCGACGATACGGCCGACGAGTTTGTGCCGGACCACGTCGGTGCTCGTGAGGAAGGAGAAGTGCACGTCCTCCACGCCCTCGAGGATGTCCCGCACCTGCCGCAGCCCGCTCTTCGTCCCGCCCGGCAGGTCGACCTGTGTGATGTCGCCCGTGACGACCACCTTGGAGTCGAAGCCGAGCCGGGTGAGGAACATCTTCATCTGTTCGGGGTTCGTGTTCTGCGCCTCGTCCAGGATGATGAAGGCGTCATTCAGCGTCCGCCCGCGCATGTAGGCCAGTGGCGCGACCTCGATGGTGCCGGCGGCCATCAGGCGGGGGATGGAGTCCGGGTCGAGCATGTCGTGCAGCGCGTCGTACAGCGGGCGCAGGTACGGGTCGATCTTCTCGTAGAGCGTGCCGGGCAGGAACCCGAGTCGCTCGCCCGCCTCGACGGCGGGACGCGTCAGGATGATGCGGTTGACCTGCTTGGACTGGAGAGCCTGCACCGCCTTCGCCATGGCCAGGTAGGTCTTGCCCGTCCCGGCCGGGCCGATGCCGAAGACGACGGTGTGCTGGTCGATGGCGTCGACGTACCGCTTCTGGTTGAGCGTCTTGGGCCGGATGGTGCGGCCGCGGTTGGACAGGATGTTCTGCGTCAGGACCTCGGCGGGGGCGGAGTGCCCGCCGTCCCCCTCGCCCGCCTCGGCCTTGCGGAGCATGGAGATGGTGCGTTCCACCGCGTCCTCGGTCATCGGCTGCCCGGTGCGGAGCACCAGCATCATCTCGTCGAACAGACGCTGCAGCAGGGCGACGTCCTCGGGAGCGCCGGTGGCCGTGATCTCGTTCCCGCGGACATGGATGTCGGTGCGGGGGAACGCCTCCTCGATCACGCGCAGCAGGGAGTCGCCGGAGCCGAGCACGGTCACCATCGGGTGCTTGGACGGCACGCTGAAACGGGCGGTGTCCTGGTTCGTGGTTGTCTGCGTCATGGGCGGCCTCTGGGGCCTGCTCATCCCTCTCCGTGCTGCGACTACTGGTGCCTCCAGAATACGCCGAGCCGCTGACGCGCCCCGAGCCCTTTTCCCGCTCCGGTCGCACTCGCGGCGTGCGGCGGGCCGGACCCTCTCTCAGGCCTCGCGGAAGCCGAGCGTCGGTACGGCGCGCAGCCGCGGCCCGGGGCGCCCGCAGCGCGGCAGCAGCGCGTCGAGGAAGGCGAACCGGCGGAGGTCCTCCGGGCCCTGCCCGGCCGTCTCCGAGCCGTGCCGCACCCGCTCGTACCACGCTCCGACCTCCGCCCAGCCCGGTGCGGACAGCGAGCCGCCGAACTCCTGCACCGACAGCGCGGACGTCAGCCCCGCGAACGCCAGCCGGTCCGGCAGCGGCCACCCCGCGAGCGTGCCGGTGACGAAACCCGCGGTGAACACGTCGCCGGCGCCCGTGGTGTCCAGCGCGTCCACCGCGATGGCAGGAACCTGTGCGGTCTCGCCGGTTCGGCCGTCCGCCGCGCACGCGCCGTCGGCTCCCATCGTGACCACGGCCAGCGGAACCCGTTCCGCGAGCACCCGCGCGGCCCGCAGCGGGCAGTCGGTGCGCGTGTAGCGCATGGCCTCTGCCGCGTTCGGCAGGAACACCTCGCACCGCTCGAGCCCGGGCAGCGCTGCCAGGTCCCAGCGTCCGCTGTCGTCCCAGCCGACCCCGGCGAACACCAGGCTGCCGCGGTCGGCGGCCGTCGCCACCCACTCCTGCGGCTCCCCCGGCTCCAGCGACGCCACGCAGGCACGTGCCGGGGGAGGGCACTCCCGGTCGCCCTCCAGCGCCGGGTCGCGCGGCGGCGCCACGTGGCCGTGCGAGACCATCGTGCGCTCCCCCTCGTACGCCATGGACACGGTCACGGGTGAGTGCCAGCCCCGCACCGTGTGCGACATGGACAGATCGATGCCCTCGCCGCGTTCCAGGGAGTCGCGACAGTAGTCGCCGTACATGTCGTCCCCGAAGGCGGCCGCCAGCGATGTGCGCAGTCCGAGCCGCGCGAGGGCCGTGGCCATGTTCGCCACCCCTCCCGGGCTGGAGCCCATGCCCCGGGCCCAGGACTCCGTGCCGCGTACCGGCGCGGCGTCCAGTCCGGTGAAGACGATGTCCAGGAACACCGTCCCCGTCAGGTACACGTCGCAGTCCGGGTCGTGGGGCGTCCGCAGCGCCGCGAGCGGGTCCAGTCGCTCGCCGGGCGCGTCCCCCGGCCGCTCGCCGCTCACCCGCCCGGAGCCGACCCCTTCCCCGGCCCGGCGGTCGTCACCGTTCCTGCCTGCCGTCCTGCCCGTGCCCACCGTGTTCTCCTCGCGCTTTCGCCCGCCCGTTCGCCCTGCCCGGGCCGTTCCGCGCCGCCTCGCCCCGTCCCGTGTCCCGCGCGGGCCGCGCCGCCGCGTCGTGCGGTACGTTCCGCAGCATGCGGCTGACGATTCTCGGCGGAGGCGGTTTCCGCGTACCTCTGGTGTACCGCGCCCTGCTCGCCCGGGCACGCCGGGACGCTCCGGTGCGTTGCACCGAACTGGTGCTGCACGACACGGACGCCACCCGCGCTCGCGTGATCGCCTCCGTTCTCGCCGCCCAGGCCCGGGACGTGCCGGGGGCGCCTCCGGTGCGCGTGGAGCCCGATCTCGACGACGCCCTGCGCGGCACCGACTTCGTCTTCTCCGCAGTACGTGTCGGCGGAACCGGGGGCCGGGTGCGCGACGAGCAGGTGCCGCTCGCCGAAGGGGTGCTGGGACAGGAGACGGTCGGCGCCGGGGGCGTCCTCTACGCGCTGCGCACCGTGCCGTTCGCGCTGCACGTCGCCGAGCGCGTCCGCGAGGTCGCACCGCACGCCTGGGTCGTCAACTTCACCAACCCCGCGGGCATCGTCACGGAAGCCATGGGACGCGTCCTCGGCGACCGCGTCATCGGCATCTGCGACTCCCCGGTCGGTCTGGTGCGCCGCGCCGCCCGGGCGGCCGGTGCCGATCCCGCGCAGGTGCGCGGCGACTACCTGGGGCTCAACCACCTCGGCTGGCTGCGCTCCCTCACCGGCCCCGACGGCCGCGACCTGCTGCCCGGCCTCCTCGCGGACGACGCGGCACTCGGCTCCTTCGAAGAGGGGCGCCTGTTCGGCCCGGACTGGTTGCGGGCCCTGGGGAGCATCCCCAACGAGTACCTGCACTACTACTACTTCCGGCGCGAGACGCTGGCGGCCGTGCGCGCGGCCCCGGAGACCCGGGGCGCCTTCCTGGACCGGCGCCAGCGGGCCTTCTACGACGCCGCGGCCGGTGCCCCGGAGCGTGCGCGGGAGTTGTGGGAACGCACGCGGCGGGAGCGGGAGGAGACCTATCTCGCCGAGAGCCGCGAGGCCGCAGGCGGCGGGCAGCGTGACAGCTGCGACCTGGAGGGCGGCGGGTACGAGGAGGTCGCGCTCGCACTGATGGAAGCGCTCGCGAGCGGGACCCGCGCCGAACTCGTCCTCGACGTCCCCGGTGCCGGCCTGGTGCCCGCGCTGCCCGCGGACGCCGTGGTGGAGGCGGTCTGCGAGGTCGATGCCCGGGGGGCGCGGCCGCTCCCGTGCGCCGCTCCCGGTGCGGCCGAACTCGGCCTGATGCTCCAGGTCAAGGCCGTGGAACGCGCCGCGATCGAGGCGGCCCTGACGGGTTCGCGCGCCGCGGCACTGCGTGCGCTCGCCCTGCACCCCCTGGTCGACTCCCCGGCGGTCGCCGCCCGCATCCTCGACCGCGCCTGACGGGCACCGGCGGCCCCCCGGGGGCGCCCGTCAGGCTCCCTCCTGCAGAACCCGGACGATCAGGCTCCGCTGCGCCTCGCTGAGCCGCGGGTCGGCGCAGTACGCGACCTCCCCGTCCGCCTCGATCTCGTAGTGGAATCCGTCCGGCACACCCGTGGGCCGCTCGGCACGGTGCCCGTCGGCCAGCGCCTGCTCGGCGAGCGGCACGAGGTCCTCCGCGCCGGCGCGGGAAGCGGTGTCCACCGAGGCGCGGCGGGTCAGGCCGCCGAAGCCTCCCGTCCGGGTGACGGTGATGCGCATGGGTCTCCTTCGTCGTCGGCGGTTCAGGAGCTGCGCACGGCCCCGCGGTTGCCGGGGCGCGCGGACTCGGCACCTTCCCGCACCGCGACGCCGACGTCCGTCCAGGCCTGGAGCAGCGCCTTGCTCACCGCTCCGCGGCCGTGACGGGCCTCCGCCGCCGCCACGGTGGCGCCGGCGAACTCGGCGAACCCGGCGTCCGGGCTCAGTGCGTCGGACGTCAGTGTGTCGTACCAGACCTGCCCGGCCCGTTCCCACGCGTGGCCGCCGAGCGCCACGGCGAACCGGTGGAACGCCCGGTTCGGGATACCGGAGTTGATGTGCACCCCGCCGTTGTCGTCGGGGGTGTGCACGAAATCGTCCATGTGTCCCGGCTGCGGGTCGCTGCCCAGGACGTCGTCGTCGTACGCTGTGCCGGGGGCGCTCAGCGAGCGCAGGGCGCGTCCCCGCACCTGCGGGGTGAAGAGGCCGGCGCCGATCAGCCAGTCGGCCTCGCCCGCGGTCTGGCCCAGCTCGTGCTGCTTGACCAGGGAACCGAACACGTCGGACACGGACTCGTTGAGGGCACCGGACTGTCCGCGGTACTGCAGGTTCGCGGTGTACTGCGTGACGCCGTGCGCGAGTTCGTGGCCGATCACGTCCACCGCGAGAGTGAAATCGCGGAACACCTCGCCGTCGCCGTCGCCGAACACCATGCGGCCCCCGTCCCAGAACGCGTTGGCGTACTGTTCGCCGTAGTGCACGCTGGCGTCCAGCGGCATGCCCGAACCGTCGACGGAGCTCCGGCCGAAGGCGGAGCGGTAGAGCGCGATGGTCGCCCCGAGGCCTGCGTACGCGCGGTTGACCGAGGCGTCGGCCACCGCGTCCTCGCCCTCGGAACGCACCCGCTTCCCCGGCAGGGCGTCTCCGCCCTGCGCGTCGTACACCGTGCGCCGGGTCTCCGCCGTGGGGTCCGGTCGCTCCGGCAGGGGCTGCGCGGGGATCGCCCGGGCGGCCTGATGGCGCCTTCCGCGCTGCGCGGCGTCCCGCGCCCGGGTGCGGGCGGCGGGCACGGAGAGCCGGGGATCGTCGGACGCGGCGAGCCGGTCCAGGAGGTGCGGCGGCACGATGCCGCGGCACCCCGGGGCAGCAGGGGAGCAGGATGCGGAGTGAGAGTCCATGACCGCTCAATGTGGCACTCTGTCACGGTCCTGTCACCGGATGCTGTCGGTATTTAGCGAGAAGGGGGCATCGGCGCGCGCGCCGCTGCCGCTGCGGGTCCGCATGGTGATACGTGGCCCCGCGCGGCCACGGTCTCGGTTACGGTGGCCCGACCATGCGATACGGGCTGCTTCTCCTTAGCCGCCGCGGCGAGGGTCTGTAAGTCTCACGACCGACCCCCTCCCCGCGGAGTCCGGTGCTGCACCGTCGGTCCCCGAAGCACTCAGCCAAGGAGCCCCGCGCGTCATGACCTCCTCCGAATCCCGGTCCGTGCGTCCCGCCACCCCCATCACCGCGGCCACCGTGCGCCAGCGGCCCTCGGGGATGCCCCACCACCGCTACGGGCGGTACAAGGCCGTCGACATCCCCGACCGCACCTGGCCGGACAACCGCATCACCGCTGCGCCGCGGTGGCTGTCCACCGACCTGCGGGACGGCAACCAGGCACTGATCGATCCGATGTCCCCGGCGCGCAAGCGGGAGATGTTCGACCTGCTGGTGTCGATGGGCTACAAGGAGATCGAGGTCGGCTTCCCCGCCTCGGGGCAGACCGACTTCGACTTCGTCCGCTCGATCATCGAGGAGGACGTCGTCCCCGAGGACGTGACGATCTCCGTCCTCACGCAGGCCCGCGAGGAGCTGATCGAGCGCACCGTCGAGTCGCTGCGCGGCGCCCACCGGGCCACCGTCCACCTGTACAACGCAACCGCCCCCACCTTCCGGCGGGTCGTCTTCCGGGGCTCCCGCGAGCAGGTCCGGCAGATCGCCGTCGACGGTACGCGCCTGGTGACGGAGTACGCGGAGAAGATCCTCGACGGGGACACCGTCTTCGGCTACCAGTACAGCCCGGAGATCTTCACCGACACCGAGCTGGACTTCGCCCTCGAGGTCTGCGAGAGCGTCATGGACGTCTGGCAGCCCGAGGAGGGCCGCGAGATCATCCTGAACCTGCCCGCCACCGTGGAGCGCTCCACCCCCTCCACACACGCGGACCGCTTCGAGTGGATGTCGCGGAACCTGTCGCGGCGCGAGTACGTCTGCCTGTCCGCCCACCCCCACAACGACCGCGGAACGGCGGTCGCCGCCGCCGAACTGGCCGTCATGGCCGGTGCGGACCGCGTCGAGGGCTGCCTGTTCGGGCAGGGGGAACGCACCGGCAACGTCGACCTGGTGACGCTGGGCATGAACCTGTTCTCCCAGGGCGTCGATCCGCAGATCGACTTCTCGCGCATCGACGAGATCAAGCGGACCGCGGAGTACTGCAACCAGATGGAGGTGCACGCCCGCCACCCCTACGCCGGCGACCTCGTGTACACCTCCTTCTCCGGCTCCCACCAGGACGCCATCAAGAAGGGCTTCGAGGACATGGAGGCCCGCGCGGAGGCGGCGGGCGTGCGCGTGGAGGACATCGACTGGGAGGTTCCCTACCTCCCCATCGACCCCAAGGACGTGGGACGCTCCTACGAGGCCGTCATCCGGGTCAACTCGCAGTCCGGCAAGGGCGGGATCGCCTACGTCCTGAAGAACGACCACAGCCTGTCGCTGCCGCGGCGGATGCAGGTCGAGTTCTCCAGGATCATCCAGGCCCGGACGGACACCGGGGGCGGGGAGGTCACGCCGGCCGAGATCTGGGCCGTCTTCCAGGACGAGTACCTGCCCGCATCCGGCTGGGGCCGCATCGCCCTGCACGGTGTGCAGACCGCCACGTCGAGCGAGCACCCGGACAGCGAGGCCACGGAACTGACCGTCGAGGCCACGGTCGACGGTCGGGGGACCTTCCTGACCGGAACGGGGAACGGCCCACTGGCCGCGTTCTTCGACGCGCTGCAGGCCGTCGACGTGGACGTACGGCTGCTGGACTACGTCGAACACACCATGAGCGAGGGCGCGGGCTCCCAGGCCGCCGCGTACATCGAGTGCGCCATCGGCGACAAGGTGCTCTGGGGCGTCGGCATCGACGCGAACATCGTCCGCGCCTCGCTGCAGGCCGTGGTCTCCGCCGTCAACCGCGCCTTCCGCGCCTGAGCACACCGCACCGTTCGCCGCTGCCGTGCCGCCGCGCGGGAGGCGCGGCCGCACGGCAGCGGCGGCGGTCAGGCGGTGCCGGAGGACAGGCCGGCCCGCTGCAGGACGGAGCGGGCCTCCTCCGCGTGCCCGTCCCGTGCGATGACGTCGTAGCGCGAGGCCGCCAGCGAGCGGGTGGAGGAGAAGTCCCGCGTGCCGCCGGTCGCCGCGTGGCCGACGAAGCCGAAGACGGCGCCCCACACGGCGCCGATCAGCAGGCCGCCGAGGATCAGTCCGAGCCAGGTCGGTCCCGGCGTGAACAGGCCCACCAGCAGGCCGATGAACAGCCCGAACCACGCGCCGGTCGCCGCGCCGCCCGCCGCTGCCCGGCCCTTGGTCAGACGTCCGGTCACATGCTCGACGAGCCGCAGGTCGGACCCGACGATGTCGAGGTGTTCCACGGGGAAGTGCTCGTCGGACAGTGTGTCGACGGCGGCCTGCGCCTTGTCGTAGGAGTCGTAGCTCGCCACGGTGTTCCAGGCGTCGCTGACCGGGTTCCTGGGTTCTGGATCGATCGAGGACATGCCGGGCCCTTCCTCCGGAGGGAACCATCCGGCCGCCGGGTATCCCGACCGGGCCGTTTCACCCGCTCACTCCGCAGGGCCGGGCCCGGGGGCCGGCAGGCGCCGCATCCGCGGTCCGGTCAGCCCCGCGCCCGCGCCGTCGTCCGCAGCGCGCCCGCCTCGCGGACGGAGTGGGCCGTCCGGCGGGCCTCCCGCATGTCCGCGAGGTTCTTGGTCTCCGGCCCGAAAGCGCTCGCGAGGCGCTCCCTGCGGCGCTCCCTGCGCACGGTCGTGGCCATGAGCAGGGCTATCAGGGCGACTGCCCCGCCCACCGTCATCATCAACGTCGTCATGTGCGATCTCCCCTCGGACACGGTTCGCGGAGGTCGCCGTGCGGCCGGCGCCCTCTCTCGGATGCTGTCGTCCGGGGACCGGTGGAGGTGCCACTGCGCCCGGGCCGGAGCGGGTGACATCGGATGCGGCAGCGGGCCGCGGTTCCCGGTGTCCGGTAGCCGGCCGGGACGGAACGTCACCACCGGCGGTCCCCACGGATCAGGACGTCCAGCACGTGATCATTACCACGGCCGGGCCGGTCGGCGACAGCGTCTGACCTGAGCTTTCCCGCTCTGAAGCTCCGTCAAAGCTCCTACGGCCCCCGCGACGCGGGTCGAGTCGACTTCGTGACCGGGCCGATGCCCGCGCGTTGCCGTCCGTCGACCGGCCCGCCGGCCGTCCACCGCCCGCGACGACGAAACGCACCGCGACAGCCGTGCAGGTGGGGGCGAGGGCGACTGCCGCCGGGTGCACCGGTCCGCTGTGAGGGGGCTGACGGGGATCGGTGGATGTGGTTAACATCACCCGACCCGGCAGCGTTGCCGAAGTGTGAGGGAGGTGCGGTGTTGCGTTCCCGTGTCCGGCGCAGCCGCTCGGTGTCCGGTCCGCGCCTCGCGGGTGTGCGCACGGCGTGGCGCACGCTCGACGACGGTGAGTTCTTCTGCTCCGGCTGCGGCGGTGACCGCAGCTACCGGCTGCGGACGGGCCGTCGTCGCTTCACCGTCCTGGGGGTGCCGCTGGTGCCCCGCGGCGAGGTGGCGCCCGTCGTCGAGTGCGCCGCCTGCCGCAGGCGGCACGACCCGGCCGTGCTCGAACGGCTCACCACGCACCGGCTGGCCGGCATGCTGCGGGACGCCGTCCACACCGTGGCCGTCGCGATGCTCGAGGCGGGCGGCTCCGGCTCGGCCGCGACGCGCCGGGCGGCCGTGGCCGCCGTGCACGCCGCCGGCTACCCGGAGTGCACCGAGGAGGGCGTCCTCGCGCGGCTTGTCGGCCTGCACACCGGCCCGCTGCACCATGTCCGGGCGGACGATCCGGCGCAGGACCCCGGCGCAGGTCTGTCGGCCGCGCACCAGGAGGTGTGCGAGGCCCTGGAACCGCTCGGCCCGCACCTGGAGCGCCCGGGCCGTGAGGCGCTGCTGCTGGAGGGCGCGGCGATCGCCCTCGCCGACGGCCCGTACGAGGCCGCGGAGCGCGAGATGCTGGACGCCGTGGGGAACGCCCTGGCGCTGCACCCGGAGGAGACCGAGCGTCTGCTGGCGGCCGCGCGCACTCCGTCCTGATCGGTTCCGGGCCCGGTGGCCCGCGGACCTCCGCGCGTGCGGGAGAATGCCGTCATGAGTCTGTTCCGCGACGACGGCATCGTGCTGCGCACCCAGAAGCTGGGTGAGGCGGACCGGATCATCACGCTCCTCACGCGGAACCACGGCCGTGTCCGCGCCGTGGCCCGCGGGGTCCGCCGCACCAAGTCCAAGTTCGGTGCCCGGCTCGAACCGTTCAGCCACGTCGACGTGCAGTTCTTCGCCCGTGGCGGCGAACTCGTCGGGCGCGGCCTGCCGTTGTGCACGCAGACCGAGACCATCGCCCCCCACGGCAGCGGCATCGTCGGCGACTACGACCGCTACACCGCCGGTACCGCCATGCTGGAGACCGCGGAACGATTCACCGACCACGAGGGCGAGCCGGCCGTGCAGCAGTACCTGCTGCTCGTCGGCGGGCTGCGCACCCTGGCGGGCGGGGAGCACGCACCCGGGCTCGTCCTCGACGCCTTCCTGCTGCGCTCCCTCGCCGTGAACGGCTACGCGCCGAGCTTCGAGGACTGCGCCAAGTGCGGCATCCACGGCCCCAACCGCTTCTTCTCGGTCGCCGCGGGTGGCACGGTGTGCGCCGACTGCCGGGTGCCGGGCAGCGTGGTGCCCTCGCCCGAGGCGGTCGGGCTGCTGGGCGCGCTGCTCACCGGCGACTGGCGGACCGCGGACGCCGCCGAGGCCCGGCACGTGCGGGAGGGCAGCGGGCTGGTCTCCGCGTACCTGCACTGGCACCTTGAGCGCGGGCTGCGTTCGCTGCGCTACGTGCGCTGAGCGGGTGGCCGGAGCGTTCCGTGCGGTGGGCTAGGCTCGCGGCGTACACGTCCCGCACGCGGTTCCCCGAACGAACGTCCCGCACGACCCGATGGAGCTGAGTCACCCATGGCCCGTCGCGGAATGCTGTCCCGGCAGCGTCGCTCCTCCGCCGACTACGCGGTCCCCGAGCCGCACCCATCCGGCGCCAGGCCGCCGCAGATCCCCGCCGAGCTGGTGCCGAACCACGTGGCGGTCGTGATGGACGGCAACGGCCGCTGGGCGAAGGAGAGGGGCCTGCCGAGGACCGAGGGCCACAAGGTCGGCGAGGGCGTCGTGCTGGACGTCCTCAAGGGCTGCCTGGAGATGGGCGTCAAGAATCTCTCGCTCTACGCCTTCTCCACCGAGAACTGGAAGCGCTCGCCCGAAGAGGTCCGCTTCCTGATGAACTTCAACCGGGACGTGATCCGCCGGCGCCGCGACGAGATGGACGCGCTGGGCATCCGCATCCGCTGGGTGGGCCGGATGCCGAAGCTGTGGAAGTCCGTGGTGCAGGAGTTGCAGGTCGCGCAGGAGCAGACCGAGGACAACGACGCCATGACGCTGTACTTCTGCGTCAACTACGGCGGGCGTGCGGAGATCGCCGACGCGGCCAGGGCGGTGGCGGAGGAGGTCGCGGCAGGACGTCTCGACCCGGGCAAGGTCAACGAGAAGACGTTCGCCAAGTACCTCTACTACCGGGACATGCCGGACGTGGACCTGTTCCTCCGGCCCTCGGGCGAGCAGCGCACCTCCAACTACCTGATATGGCAGACGGCCTACGCGGAGATGGTGTTCCAGGACGTGCTCTGGCCGGACTTCGACCGCCGCAACCTGTGGGACGCCTGTGTGGAGTACGCCCGCCGCGACCGCCGCTTCGGGGGCGTCGCGGTGAACGAGACGCGGTCCGCCGGCCCCGGACGGGCGTAGCGCGACCGCGCCGCGCGCCGGGGCGCGCCCGGGTTCAGTCCTTGGCGCAGCCGCCGCAGGTGCCGAAGATCTCGACGGTGTGGCCGACGTCCACGAACCCGTGCTCGGCCGCGACCGCGTCGGCCCACCGCTCCACGGCGGGGCCCTCGACCTCCACGGCCTTGCCGCAGTGCCGGCACACCAGGTGGTGGTGGTGATCGTCGCTGTGGCAGCGACGGTAGACGGCCTCGCCTTCCGCCGTGCGCAGCACGTCGACCTCCCCGGCGTCGGCGAGCGACTGGAGGGTGCGGTAGACGGTGGTCAGGCCGACCGAGTCGCCCCGGTGCCGGAGCATGTCGTGCAGCTCCTGAGCGCTGCGGAACTCCTCGACCTCCGCCAGCGCCGCCGCTACCGCTGCGCGCTGCCGGGTCGATCGTCCGCGGACGGGGGGTCCTGCGCTCGCCACCGTTGCCTCCTCCATGTGTTCGGGCTGCCGTGCGGGCCTGCGGGCCGGCTGGCCATTGTGCCAGCCGGAACCGTCCCCGCCGCGGCATCGGGTCTCACCCGGTGCCCGTCGAGGCGCTCTCTGCTTCCAGGGTGCCCGAGGGACGGCCTTCCGTGTCGCGTGCCGCCCGGCGGCGTGTCAGGGGCGCCGCCGCGACGGCGGCCAGTCCGAACAGCGCGATGGCCAGCAGCACGGTCCCCGCCCCGGCCGGGACCGACGCGTAGTACGAGGTCACGGTGCCGGAGAGCGTCACGAGGACGCCGATGGTCACGGCCAGGCCGAGGGTGGCCGCGAAGCCTCGCGCGACCTGCTGGGCGGTGGCGACCGGCACCACCATGAGTGCGCTGACGAGCAGCAGCCCGACGACCTGCATCGCCACCGTGACGGTGACGGCGGCGGTCACCGCGAGCAGCAGGTTCAACAGGCGCACGGGCAGGCCGGTGACTTTCGCGAACTCTTCGTCCTGGCAGACGGCGAAGAGCTGCCGGCGGAGTCCGAAGGCAACCAGGAGCACGAACAGGGCGAGGACGGCGATGGTCGTGACATCGCTGTCGGAGACCGTCGTGATGGAGCCGAAGAGGTAGGTGAGGAGGCTGGAGTTGGACTCGCCGGGTGTGAGGTTGATGAGCATGATGCCGCCGGCCATGCCGCCGTAGAAGAGCAGTGCCAGGGCGACGTCGCCACGCGTCCTGCCGTAGGAGCGGATGAGTTCCATGCCGACGGCGCCCAGCGCCGCGACGATCACCGCCATCCACACCGGGCTGGTGGAGAGCAGGAAGCCGAGCGAGACACCGGTGAGGGCGATGTGCCCGATGCCGTCGCCCATGACGGCCTGGCGCCGCTGGACGAGGTAGATGCCGACGGCGGGTGCGACGACTCCCACCAGGAGTGCCGCGACGAGTGCGCGCTGCATGAAGTCGTAGCTGAGCATCTCGGTCATGGCAGCAGTCCGCTTTCCACGTCGAGGGCCGGTTCGGCCCGTGGGGTGTCCTGGGGGTGGCAGGCGGGGTCGTGCAGTCGGCCCGGGTCGTCGACGCGTTCCACGCGCCCGTCCGCCAGGACCACGGCGCGGTCGATGAGTGGCGCCAGCGGGCCGAGCTCGTGGAGCACCACCAGTACGGACGTGCCGCGGCCGACCTGTTCGCGGAGCGCTTCGGCCAGGACCTGCTGGCTCAGCAGGTCCACGCCTGCCAGCGGTTCGTCCATGATCAGCAGGTCGGGGTCCCCGGCGAGGGCACGGGCTATGAGGACGCGCTGGTGCTGTCCGCCGGACAGTGCCCCGACCGGGTCCTTCGCCCGGCCGGCCATGCCGACCACGTGCAGGGCGCGGGTCACCGCGGCCCGGTCGTCGCGGGTGAGCGGGCGGAAGCGGCGGTGTGCGAGCCGTCCGGCGGAGACCACTTCGCGGACGGTGGCCGGTACGCCGGCGGTGGCTGTGGAGCGCTGCGGGACGTAGCCGACGCGCCGCCAGTCGCGGAAGCGGCGCAGCGGCGTGCCGAAGAGTTCCAGCGTGCCGGAGGCGAGGGGGGTGCGGCCGAGCACGGTGCGGACGGTGGTCGACTTGCCGGAGCCGTTGGCTCCCAGCAGGGCGACGACCTCGCCGTGCCCGACGGACAGGTCGATACCGTGCAGTACGCGGCGTGCGCCGAGTTCCGCGGTGGCGTCGTGGAGGGCGATGGCGGGTTCCGGCTGCGGCATGGTGTCTCCTTCGCGGTGCCGGACGGGGCGTGGGCCGCTCACTGCGCGCCGAGCGCGGTGCGCAGCGCCTGCAGGTTGTGGTGCATGCGGGAGAGGTAGTCCTGGGTGTCGGATTTCGGCGCGGTCTCCAGGGTGTCGAGGACGTCGGTGCGCAGTCCGAGGTCCTCGGCGAGGGTCTGCGCCGCGTCGTCGTTCGCGCGGCTCCCGGAGAAGACGGTGCGGACGCCGTCCTCCTCGGCCGTGCGGTGGAGGTCCTTGATGTGCTCGGCGCTGATGGAGCCGGATGCGGGGTCGATGCCGGAGATCGACTCCTCGTGCAGGTGGTAGCGGTCGGCGAGGTAGCCGAACGCGGCGTGCGTGGTGACGAAGGTGTCGGTCTTCCGGTTGCGGAGGCCGGTGCGGAAGTCCTCGTCCAGCTTCTCCAGCCTCGTGACCAGGTCGGCGGTGTTCTTCCGGTACGTTTCCGCGTGCTCCGGGTCGGTGGTGGCGAGTTCCTTCCCGACTCCCTTCGCGATGGCGGCGTAGCGCACCGGGTCGAGCCATACGTGCGGGTCGCCGCCGCCCGGCATGGTGTGTTCGTGGCCCTCGGGTGCGCCGTGCTCTTGTTCGCCGTGCTCTTGTTCGCCGTGTTCGCCGTGTTCGCTGTGCTTCTCCAGGGAGGTGTAGGAGCCGGCCTCCGCCGTGTGCTCCACCTCCGACTGCGCCACCGCCTCGTCGACGGCGGGCTGCAGCCCCTTCAGGTAGACGACGAGGTCCGCCTCGCCGAGTTCGCCGACCTGCCGGGGGGTGAGTTCGAGGTCGTGCGGCTCCGCGCCGGGGGACGTCAGCGAGGTGACGTCCACGTGCTTTCCGCCGATCTCCTCGGCCAGGTACTCCATCGGGTAGAAGGACGCCGCGACGTCCACGCGCCCGTCGTCCGCCGCGGCGCCACCGCTGCCGCAGGCGGTCAGGGTGAGCAGGCCGAGGGCGGCGGCCCCGGCGAGTGCGCAGGTGGCGGGGCGGGCCCGGAGGGGGTGTCGGCTGATGGAGTGACGAGCGTTCATGACAGTCATTTTCACTACAGATGGAAATGATTGTCAAATTACTCGATCGGCCTACGCGGTCGGGTGTCCGCGCCGGGCGCATCCGGTGCCACCGTGCCGCGCCACCGATTTGATCCGGGACCCGTTCTCGCCGGTAACCTGAGGTATTCCGTCGTCGTTGATGAAGAGAGCACCGTGGCCGCCGACAAGATCGACACCATCGTCAGCCTCAGCAAGCGCCGTGGCTTCGTGTACCCCTGCAGCGAGATCTACGGCGGTCAGCGAGCCGCCTGGGACTACGGTCCGCTCGGTGTGGAGCTGAAGGAGAACATCAAGCGTCAGTGGTGGCGCTCCATGGTCACCTCCCGTGAGGACGTCGTCGGCATCGACTCGTCGGTCATCCTGGCGTCCGAGGTCTGGGAGGCCTCCGGGCACGTCGCCACGTTCACCGACCCCCTCACGGAGTGCACCTCCTGCCACAAGCGCTTCCGCGCCGACCACCTGGAGGAGGCGTTCGAGGCCAAGCACGGCAGGCTGCCCGCCGACGGCCTGACCGACGTGAACTGCCCGCACTGCGGCAACAAGGGCGGCTTCACCGAGCCGCGCCAGTTCTCCGGCCTGCTGTCCACCCACCTCGGCCCCACGCAGGACTCCGGCTCGGTCGCGTACCTGCGTCCCGAGACCGCCCAGGGCATCTTCACCAACTTCGCGGCCGTCCAGCAGACCTCCCGGAAGAAGCCCCCGTTCGGCATCGCCCAGATGGGCAAGTCCTTCCGGAACGAGATCACCCCGGGCAACTTCATCTTCCGCACCCGCGAGTTCGAGCAGATGGAGATGGAGTTCTTCGTCAAGCCGGGCGAGGACGAGAAGTGGCACGAGTACTGGATGGAGCAGCGCTGGAACTGGTACCGCGACCTCGGTCTCCGCGAGGAGAACATCCGCTGGTACGAGCACCCCGCCGAGAAGCTCTCCCACTACTCCAAGCGCACCGCCGACATCGAGTACCGCTTCAACTTCGGTGGCAGTGAGTTCTCCGAGCTCGAAGGTGTCGCGAACCGCACGGACTTCGACCTCTCCTCGCACGCGAAGGCCTCCGGCCAGGACCTGTCGTACTTCGACCAGGAGGCCGGCGAGCGCTGGACGCCGTACGTGATCGAGCCCGCGGCGGGCGTCAACCGGGCCATGCTCGCCTTCATGCTCGACGCCTACATCGAGGACGAGGCGCCCAACGCCAAGGGCAAGATGGAGAAGCGCACGGTCATGCGCCTCGACCCACGCCTGTCGCCGGTGAAGGTGGCCGTGCTGCCGCTGTCCCGCAACGAGCGCCTGTCGCCCAAGGCCCGCGGCCTGGCGGAGACGCTGCGCAAGCACTGGAACATCGACTTCGACGACGCGGGCGCCATCGGCCGCCGCTACCGCCGCCAGGACGAGATCGGCACGCCGTTCTGCGTCACCGTCGACTTCGACACCCTCGACGACAACGCCGTGACGGTGCGCGAGCGCGACACCATGAAGCAGGACCGGGTCTCCCTCGACCAGATCGAGGGCTACCTCGCGGGCCGGCTGCTCGGCTGCTGACCGTTCCTCCTGCGCCCGCGCGCAGGAGCCCACCGCCGCGGCGGGGCACTTGCCGTGTCCCGCCGCAGCGGTGGACCGGCGGAACACCCGGTGCCGTGCGAGCGTTTTCGCTGCACACTGGCTGAGGAGGATCTGTTCCATGACCGGACCACGGCTCGCGGCCTTCGGTGCCGAACCGACCGGTGAGCGCCTGCGACGCATCGAGCGCTCGCCGCACTACGACGCGGTCACCAGGGCCTTCCGCAACCCGGACCCCGCCGCGAAGCCGCCCCCGGCCACCGGCTCCCGCTGGGACGTGCTGCGCGACCTGCTCGCCCGCAGGGAGCGCCGGCCCTCCGTGCCGCTGCCGGTCCGTCGCCCCGACCTGACCGCGCCGCCCCCGTCGGGGCTGCGCCTCACCTGGCTGGGCCACTCCACGGTGCTCGCCGAGATCGACGGCCGCCGGGTCCTCTTCGACCCGGTGTGGGGCACACGGTGCTCCCCCTTCACCTTCGTGGGGCCCCGCCGCTTCCACTCGCCGCCGCTGCCGCTGGAGGAGCTCGGCGGGGTCGACGTCGTCGTGGTCTCCCACGACCACTACGACCACCTGGACATGCCCACCGTGCGGGCACTGGCCCGCTCCGGCGTCCACTTCGCCGTGCCGCTGGGGGTCGGCGCCCACCTGGAGCGATGGGGGCTGCGACCGGACCGCTTCACCGAGTTGGACTGGCACGACTCGACCGAGGTCGCCGGCCTGACGCTGACGGCGACCCCGGCCCGCCACTTCTGCGGTCGCGGTCTGCGCAACCGGCAGCGCACGCTGTGGGCCTCCTGGGTCGTCGCCGGGCCGGACCACCGCGTCTTCCACAGCGGGGACACCGGCTACTTCCCCGGATTCGCCGACATCGGCTCCGGTCACGGCCCGTTCGACGCCACGATGATCCAGGTCGGCGCGTACAGCGTCCACTGGCCCGACATCCACATGACGCCGGAGGAGGGCGTCGAAACACACGTCGACCTGTGCGGTCCCGCGTCCCGGAGTGTGCTGCTGCCCATCCACTGGGGCACCTTCAACCTCGCACCCCACCCCTGGTACGAGCCGGGGGAGCGGATGCTCGCCGCTGCGGCGGAGGCCGAAGTGCGCCTGGCGGTGCCGGTTCCCGGCGGCGCCTTCGAACCGGCGGCGGCGCAGCTTCCTGGTGTGCCCTGGTGGCGGAACGTGGGCCGTGCCGCCGGTGCACGCGCCACCGGCGGCCCCGCACGACCCGCGGCGTCCGGGTCCGGCGATCCCGCGGCGGAACCCGGCCGTCTCGCCGGCTGATCGGGCCTCTACCTGCCTGCCGTCTCCGTACCGTCCCGCAGAGTCTCCGCCCACGGCGGGTTCGCGCCGCGCACCGCGCACACCGCTGCCGCGACGCGGGCGCCGTACCGCAGCGCCGCCTCCACCTCGCCCGCGGACAGCGCGTCCAGCCGTCCTCCGAGGGCGCCGCGGGAGTGCAGGGCGTGGAGGAAGCCCGCCATGAAGGAGTCGCCCGCCCCGACGGTGTCGACGACCTCGACGGGCGGCGCGGCCACCTGCAGCGGTTTGCCGTCCAGCGAGGCCCACACGCCGTCCCCGCCGAGAGTGACGACGACCAGGCGCGTGCCGTGCCCGTGGAAGACCTCCGCCGCCTCCTCGAGGCTGCTGCCGGGGCAGAGGTGGTGCAGGTCCTCGTCCGAGAGGCGCAGCACGTCGGCCGCCGCGCACCAGCGGGGCAGCCGCTCCCGGTACACGGCGGGTTCCACCAGCAGCGGCCGCACGTTCGGGTCGATCGACACCGTGGCCCGCTCCCGCACCCGGGGCAGCAGCGCCTCCACCGCGCTCGCGCCCGGCTCCCGCACGAGCGCCAGCGAACCGGTGTGCAGGCAGGAGAACGGCGCCGCCGTGGCCTGCTCCAGTTCACCCGCGTTCCACTGCCAGTCAGCCGTCCCCTGGGCGTGGAAGCTGTAGGCGGCGCTGCCGTCGGCGGCCAGGTCGGCCACCGCGAGAGTGCTGGGCTCGGCGGCGGGCACCGTCGCCGAGAGGTCCGCGCCGGAGGCGGCGAGGTGCTCGCGGAACAGCCGGCCGAACACGTCCTGCGCCAGCCGCCCCAGGAAGCGCGTCGGGGTGCCCAGCCGGGCGAGGGCGACGGCGGTGTTGGCGGGCCCGCCGCCGGGGTGGACGTCCAGCCCCAGCGAGGGCGTGCCGGTGCTCGTCCCCGGCGTGACGAAGGCGTCGGCGACGCACTCGCCGAGGACGGCGACAGGGGCTGCTGCGGAGTCGGGTCTCACGGTGCTGGTGCCGCCTCTCGGATCGGTGCCACGTCGGGAGGGCCACGGTAGCGGTGCCGCACCGCTCGCGGCAGAGGAGAGGGAGGCGTGACGTCGGCCGCTCGTGGCGGGCGGGGGCGTACGCACCGCGGTGCGTACGGGACAATGGAGCCTGCCGGAGAGTCCCGCGCAGCCCACGTGCCCGGAATGGAAAGGTCGCCCCGCGTCATGCCGCAGCCGCTTCGGATCGGCACCCACACCGTCTCGCCGCCGGTGGTCCTCGCCCCCATGGCGGGGATCACCAACGCCCCGTTCCGCACCCTGTGCCGGGAGTTCTCCGGCGGGCGGGGGCTGTTCGTCAGCGAGATGATCACCACCCGTGCCCTGGTCGAGCGGAACGAGAAGACCATGCGCCTGGTGCACTTCGACGCGAGCGAGCGCCCCCGTTCGATCCAGTTGTACGGCGTCGACCCGCTGACCGTCGGCAAGGCCGTCCGCATGATCGCGGAGGAGGACCTGGCGGACCACATCGACCTGAACTTCGGCTGCCCCGTCCCCAAGGTCACCCGCAAGGGCGGCGGTTCCGCGCTTCCGTACAAGCGGAACCTGCTGCGCTCCATCCTCCGGGAGGCCGTCGCCGGGGCCGGGGGCCTGCCGGTGACGATGAAGATGCGCAAGGGCATCGACGACGAGCATCTGACCTACCTCGACGCGGGGCGCATCGCCGTGGAGGAGGGCGTGACGGCCGTCGCCCTGCACGGCCGCACCGCCGCCCAGCACTACGGCGGCACGGCGGACTGGGACGCCATCGCCCGGCTCAAGGAGACGGTGGCCTCGGTCTCGGACATCCCCGTCCTGGGCAACGGCGACATCTGGTCCGCCGACGACGCGCTGCGGATGGTCCGGCGCACGGGCTGCGACGGCGTGGTGGTCGGCCGCGGCTGCCTGGGCCGGCCCTGGCTCTTCGGCGACCTGGTCGCCGCGTTCGACGGCGAGGGGCCCGCGGCCTACGCGCGCCCCACATTGCGGGAGGTCGCCGCGACGATGCTCCGGCACGCCCGGCTGCTGGGAGAGTGGCTGGAGGACGAGTCCCGCGGCGTGATCGACTTCCGCAAGCACGTCGCCTGGTACACCAAGGGCTTCTCCGTGGGTTCCGACCTGCGCAGGAAGCTCGCGGTGGCCTCGTCGCTCGACGGGATGGGCGAGCTCCTGGAGCAGCTCGACCTGGACCAGCCCTGGCCGGCGGCGGGCGCCGACGGGCCGCGCGGACGCACCTCGGGCCGGAACCGCGTGGCACTCCCCGACGGGTGGCTGGCGGATCCGTGGGACCGTGCCGGCGTCGCTCCCGACGCGGAACTGGAGACGTCGGGAGGCTGACCGGGCCCGGGCGCCCGGGCCTTCCGGCCCGTCAGGGCCGCCGTTCGGCGCTCCCCAGGGAGCGGATCACGGTCTCCAGGTCCGCGACGCGGGCGGACAGGTCCTGCGAGGTGCGGTCCCCGCCCTCGCGGAGCAGGACCTCGATCTGCACGAGTTTCCGCATGATCTCCGCGAGCCGCTCGGACTGCTCCACCGTGTCCGTGGCCCCCGCGCCGGTCCCCGTCCGTTCCCCGGCGTCCTCGGGGGGAGTGACCAGCAGGCGGCGCAGCTGCTCCGCCTGCACGGCCAGTTGGCGGTTCTTCCGGTGCAGTTCGAGGAAGACGTTGACCTTGGTCCGCAGCACCCACGGATCGACGGGTTTGGAGAGGAAGTCGGCGGCCCCCAGTGCGTAGCCGCGGTAGGCGTAGTCGCTGTCCACGTCCGTACCGGTGAGCAGGATGAGGGGGACATCCTTGGTCTGGTCGAGGCGCTTGATGTTCCCCGCGGTCTCGAAGCCGTCCATGCCGGGCATCAGCACGTCGAGCAGGACGACGGCGAACTCCTCGCGGAGCATGGCCTTCAGCGCCTGTTCGCCGGAGCGGGCGGAGACCACGCGCTGTCCGAGGGGGACCAGGACGGCCTCCAGCGCGATGAGGCTCTCCTCGGTGTCGTCCACGAGCAGGATGCTCGACCTGTCGGGAGCGGGCGGCGCGCTCATGGGGTCGTTTCCGGAGGTTCGCCGCCTCCGTCGTCGGTGGCGGGCGGGCCGCCGTTCGGGGTGTTCCGGTCGTGGGCCTGCAGCAGCTCGTACATGATCTCCAGCAGTTGGTCGACGTCGACGGGTTTCGGCGCGTAGGCGTCCGCGCCGCTCTCCAGGGCCTTGTCGCGGTCCCCGGACATGGCCTTGGCGGTGATCGCCACGATCGGCATGTCGGCCATCCGCGGCGTCGTGCGGATGGTGCGGATCGCTTCGTAGCCGTTCATCTCCGGCATCATGATGTCCATCAGCACGAGGGAGATCTCGGGGGACCGGTTCAGCACGTCGAGGCCCTCGGCGCCGTTCTCGGCGTACTTCACCGACATCCCGACCCGTCCCAGCACGTGGGTCAGCGCGAAGACGTTCCGGATGTCGTCGTCCACGATGAGGATGTGGCGGCCGGTCAGCACCTCGCCCGGGTGGCCGCTGAGCCAGCGGCTGAGCTGCGTCGTCTCGGGCCAGGTGTCCTCGAGGCCGCCGCCTTCGTCCAATGCCTCGCGGGCGGCGACCGTCTCCTGAGGGGGACCGGTCTCCTCGGGCGGCCGGTCCGGGGCGGGGGGCGGGCCGGAACGCCCGGCGACCCCGGGTTCCGGCGGCGGGCCCCCGGCCGGCTGCTGCGGCGGCGGGTGCTCGGCAGGAGGAGGTTCGGCGGGCGCGGTGGGCTGCGGCGGAACGGGGCGGGTGCGGGGCAGGCTCGGCCGGTCCGCGGCCGTGGGGCCGAGCGGGTGCGTCAGGCCGGGCCTGCGCGGGGGCGAGCCAGGTGTGCGGCTGCGGATGCGCGGTTCGGCGGCCTCGCGTTCCGCGGACGTGCCGCCGCCACGGTAGACCGCCGGCACGTGCAGCGTGAAGCAGGACCCTGCGCCCTCCTCGCTCCGCACGTCGATGCGGCCTCCGAGCAGGTGGGCGATCTCGCGGCTGATGGACAGCCCCAGTCCGGTGCCGCCGAACCTGCGGCTGGTGGTCCCGTCGGACTGGCGGAAGGCGTCGAAGATCGTGTCCAGTTCCGCTTCGGCGATGCCGACGCCGGTGTCCAGGACGGAGAAGGCGACCACCGTGCCCGCGCCGCGGAGGCTGTCCTCCTCGAACTCCTCCGGTGCCACCCGGTCGACCCGCAGCTCGACGCCTCCGGAGGGGGTGAACTTGACGGCGTTGGACAGCAGGTTCCGGAGGATCTGCTGGAGCCGCTGCTCGTCCGAGAACAGTTCGCGGGGGACGTCGTCGGCGACGTTCACCTGGAAGGACAGTTCCCGTTCGGAGGCGAGGGGGCGGAAGGTGGCCCGTACGTAGTTGAGCAGCTTGGTCAGCGGGAGCCGCTTGGGGCGGACGTCCATGCGGCCGGCCTCGACCTTCGACAGGTCGAGGATGTCGTTGATGAGTTGCAGCAGGTCGGAGCCCGATCGGTGGATGGTGGAGGCGAACTCCACTTCCTGCTGCGAGAGGCGCCCGTCCGGGTTGTCGGCGAGGAGCCGGGCCAGGATGAGCAGCGAATTGAGCGGCGTGCGCAGCTCGTGCGACATGTTCGCCAGGAACTCCGACTTGTACTGGGACGAGCTGGCGAGCAGCTCCGCCTTCTCCTCCAGTTCCGCGTTCGAGCGCTGCAGCTCGTCGGAGCGCTCCTGGAGCTCCGAGGTGAGCCGCTGGGATTCCGAGAGCAGCGACTCGGTGCGGGCGTTGGCGAGGATCGTGTTGATCGACACGCCGATGGTGTGGACGAACTGGTCGAGGAAGGTCAGGTGGATCTCGTTGAACCTGCTGAAGGAGGCCACCTCGATCACGCCCAGTGCCTGGTCCTCGAAGAGCACGGGGAGGATGAGGATGTTCGAGGCGGGGGCGGCGCCGAGTCCGGACCGTACCTGGACGTAGTCGGGGGGCGCGTCCTCGATGAGGATCCGTTCCTTCTCCCTGACGGCCTGAGCGACCAGGCCGTGGAGCGGGGTGGATCCGTCCGGCCCGCCGCCGTCGCTGCTGTGGTCCTCGCTGCCGTAGCCGGCGATGAACGTGAGCTCGCGGTCGCGCCCGCCGTCCGGGTCGACCAGGAAGAAGGCGCCGGCCTGTGCGTTCACCAGCGGCGCCAGTTCCCGAAGGATCAGGTCGGCCACGTCCACCAGGTCGCGGTGCCCGCGCATCTGGCCGGCGATCCGCGTGAGGTTCGACTCCAGCCAGTCCTTCGTCCGGGTGGTCTCACGGAGATTCGTGACCATCACGTTGATGTTGTTCTTGAGGTCCGCCACCTCGCCTTCGGCCTCGACGGTGATCGACCGGGTCATGTCGCCCTGCGTCACGGCGCTCGCGACCTCGGCGATCGCCCTGACCTGCCGGGTGAGGTTCAGCGCCAGTTCGTTGACGTTCGTCGTCAGCCGCTTCCAGGTGCCGAAGACCCCTTCGACGCGGGCCTGTCCGCCCAGCCTGCCCTCACTGCCGACTTCGCGGGCGACGCGGGTCACTTCGGAGGAGAAGGACGAGAGCGTGTCCACCATGGTGTTGAGGGTCGTCTTGAGTTCGAGGATTTCGCCGCGGGCGTCGACGTCGATCTTCTTGGAGAGGTCGCCGTTGGCGACGGCGGTGGCGACCTGGGCGATGTTGCGGACCTGCGAGGTCAGGTTGAGGGCCATGGAGTTGACGTTGTCGGTGAGGTCTTTCCAGACGCCGGAGACGCCGGGCACCTGGGCCTGTCCGCCGAGGTTGCCGTCGGTGCCGACTTCGCGGGCGACGCGGGTCACTTCGGAGGAGAAGGACGAGAGCGTGTCCACCATGGTGTTGACGGTGGTCTTGAGTTCGAGGATTTCGCCGCGGGCGTCGACGTCGATCTTCTTGGAGAGGTCGCCGTTGGCGACGGCGGTGGTGACCTGGGCGATGTTGCGGACCTGCGAGGTCAGGTTGAGGGCCATGGAGTTGACGTTGTCGGTGAGGTCTTTCCAGACGCCGGAGACGCCGCGGACCTGGGCCTGTCCGCCGAGGTTGCCGTCGGTGCCGACTTCGCGGGCGACGCGGGTGACCTCGTCGGCGAACGCGGACAGCCGGTCCACCATGGTGTTGACGGTGACCTTCAGCTCCAGCAGCTCGCCGGCGGTGTCCACGGTGATCTTCCGTGTCAGGTCCCCGCGGGCTACCGCGGTGGTGACCTCCGCTATGTCCCGGACCTGACGAGTCAGTCGGACCGTCATGGTGTTCAGCGATTCGGCGACGCCCTTCCAGGACCCGGACAGGCCCTGCGCCTGGACCTGTCCGCCGAGGTTGCCCTCGGTGCCGACCTCGTGCGCGACGCGCGTCAGTTCATCGGTGAATAGGGCGAGTTGGTCGACCGTACGGTTGAGGCCCACGGCCAGACGCCGCAGGTCGCCGTTGAGTCGATGGGTGCCGTCGTGGAGCGGCATGTGCTCGGTGAGGGTGCCGTCGGCCACCGCGTCCAGCACCTGCGTGGCACCGACGATCGGGGTCGCCAGCGCTTCCACGAGCCGGTTGACGTCCTCCACGCCTGCCGCCCAGCCGCCCGGTCCCGGCGCGGGCGCCATCCGTTCGTCGAGTTTTCCCTCGCGGACGACCTCCCGCCGGACGCGTCCCAGTTCACTGCTCAGGTGCTGGTTGCGGGCGGCGATGTCGTTCAGCGCGCGGGCCATGGCACCGACCAGCCCCCCGTCCTCCGGCTCCTCGACCCGCGCCGAGAAGTCGCCGTCACCGAGGGACCTCAGTGCCGCGGCAAGGGGGCGCAGATCGGCCGCGCTCACCGCTTCGTCCCGCGAGTCCGCCATCGCGGTCTCCCAGCGCTCTGCCCCGAGTACAATGTCCGCAATCGATTGTAATCGGATCTTTGCCCCACATGTCCTCTTGGGGGCCGCCAGTGCGACCGACCGCAGTGCAGGACAGCGCCGCCGCCCGGAAGGCCCTTCCGGCCGGTGAGCGAGCCCCCGCGCAGGCGCGCACCTTCGTGCGGGCCGTGATCGCCGGCAGGGCCCTGGGCATCGGTTCCGCAGGAGCGGTCACCGAGCGGCTCGCCGACACCGCAGCCCTGCTGACCAGCGAACTCGTCACCAACGCCTTCGTGCACGCGGGTACCGGCATCGAGATCGCGTGCCTCCCCGAAGGAGGAGAGGCGGCGGACTCGCCCGGACTGACCGGCGTGACGGTGGAGGTCACCGACAGCCAACCCACGAGCTCGGTTCCGCGGGAGCAGCCCGCCGGCGGCGAGGACCGCGGCTTCGGTCTCCGGATCGTCCACGCACTCGCCGAGTCCTGGGGCGTGACCTATCGGCGCACCTGCAAGAGCGTCTGGTTCCGGGTGACCGCCGCCCCCGACGAGTACGGGCCGGTGGCAGGAGCCGATCCCGAGAGCCTGCTGCGGGAACCGGTCGTGCGGGAGATGGCGGTCCGGGAGGAGCGCCGGGCGCCCAGGGAGTTCCTCCAGGGGCGGCGCGGCGCCTTCCTCGCCGAGGTGAGCGAGCTGCTGGCCGGGCAGCTCGACGAGGACATGGTGGCGGCCCTCGCCGGGCAGCTGCTGGTGCCCCGCCTCGCCGACTGGTGTGCCGTGTGGCTGACCGCCGCGCCCGCCCGCATGCGGCTCTCCCGCGTCTGGCACGTCGACGAGCACCGCATCGGCCCCCTCCGGAACGCGCTGCAGGGCGAGTCGCCGCTGACCGGGGCGAGCCCGGCCGGGACGCCCTGGCCCTGGCCGCAGGCGGCGGGCGACGGCGGGTCGGCCCTGGCGTTCCCGCTCGTCGCGGGCGGCGTGTCCCAGGGTGTGCTGGTGATCGGCGTCGGCGAACCGCACGAGATCACCGACCACGTCGCGCGGGCCGTGGAGGACATGGCGCGCCGTGTGGCCCAGGCACTGGTCACCGCGCGGATGTACACCCGCCAGACCACGATCAGCCGCACCCTGCAGCGCAAGCAGCTCCCGCCGTCGCTCGCCAGCATCCCCGGCGTCGAGTCGGCCATCGTCTACGAACCGCACGCCCGCGGCCAGACCGTCGGCGGCGACTTCTACGACCTCTTCCCCCTGGGCGACGACCGCTGGTGCTTCCTGCTCGGCGACGTCCAGGGGAAGGACGCCGAGGCGATGTCGGTCACGGGACTGACCCGGCACCTCGTCCGGCTGCTGGCCCGCGACGGCCGCGGAGTGGAGTCCGTCCTCGGCCGACTGAACGGCGCCATGGCCGAGGAGGGAGCCGAATCGGCGGCCCTCGGCGAGGACGCGGCCGGCCCGCGCTTCCTGAGCCTGGTGTACGGGGAACTGACGCCCGACGTCCGCCACGGCGGTGCCCACTGCACGCTGGCCAGCGCCGGACACCCGCCGCCGCTGCACCTCTCGGCGGCGGGCACCGTCACGCCGGCCGGTCGGCCGCAGCTGCTGCTGGGCATCGACGAGGACGCCGAGTTCACCGCCGACTCGTTCTTCCTCGCTCCGGGCGAGACCCTGCTCTGCGTCACCGACGGCGTGACGGAACGCCGCGCGGGCGACCGGCAGCTGGACGACGACGACGGACTCGCCCGCATCCTGCGGTCCTGCACCGCGATGGGCGCGATGGCCGTCGCCGAACGCATCCGCCGCGTCACGCACGACTTCAGCAGCGAACCCGTCGGCGACGACCTCGCCATCCTCGCCCTGCACGCCTCTCCCCGGTCCGACAGCGCGACCGGTCCGGGCCCGAACGGCTCCGGGCCCGGAGGGTGACGGACCGCCCCCTCGGCGGCCCCCGGACCGTCAGCCGGCGGACTGCCCCTCCTCCAGCCGGAAGCCGACCTTGAGCCCGACCTGGAAGTGCTCCACCCTGCCGTTCTCGATCTGGCCGCGGATCTCCTTCACCTCGAACCAGTCCAGGTGCCGCAGCGTCTCCGACGCCCGCCCGACGGCGTTCCGTATGGCGGCGTCCACGCCCTCGTGCGAGGTGCCGACGATTTCGGTGACCCGGTAGGTGTGCTCGCTCATGGCGTCTCTCCCGTGCGTCGGGGCGCCGTCCGGTGACGGTGGACGGCTCCGCTCCCCGGTTCCCGGATACGCCGCCGCTACGCCGGCGAAATCCGGCCGGGGGCGCGCCCCGGCCGCCGGGGGGCGGAGCGTGGAGAGCGCGCGGACCGTCAGGTGGCCGGCGCGCCCTCCACAGCGGTGAGCAGGGCGAGAGGAGCCGCCGCCGCCCAGGACTGCGGGGAGCACGAGTGCGGGTAGGAGACGGGTTCCGGGTGCTCGTCCCGGCCGTGGCCCGCCAGGACCTCCGGCAGCCGCCAGCCCAGCCGCTCCGCCGCGGCGAGGACGCCCTCCGCGACCCGGCGGACCTCGTCCTTCAGGCCGTACCGGGCCATGCCGAGCGCGATCACCGCGTTGTCGTGGGGCCAGACGCTGCCACGGTGGTAGGTGAGCGGGTGGTACGCCGCCTGACCCGCCGCGACGGTGCGCACCCCCCAGCCGCTGAAGAAGTCCGGCCGCAGCAGGCGCCGGGCCACCGCCGCCGCCTCGCGGTCGTCGAGGATGCCGGACCACAGCAGGTGGCCCGCGTCCGAGGCCAGCGCCGTGGCGTGCCGCCCCGCTCCGTCCAGGGCCAGGGCGGGGAAGTCCTCGTCGGCCATCCAGAAGTCCCGTCGGAACCGTGCGCGCAGCCGGGCCGCCGCGGTCTCCAGCCGTTCCGCCCAGGCCCCGTCCTGCCAGACGGTGCGCGCCAGGCGGGCGGTGCGGCGGAGCGCGTCGTAGGCGTAGCCCTGCACCTCGGCGACGGCCGGTGCCCCCGTGGCCGGGGTGCCGTCGGCCGAGCAGATCGCCCCGGGGGAGTCCTTCCAGTTCTGGTTGGCCAGTCCGCTGCCCGCGGCCGGCTCGTAGACGAGGTAGCCGCGGTCGTCGAGGCCGCCGTGGTGGAACATCCAGTCCACGGCGGCGCGGGCGTTGCCCTCCAGCCGCTGCGCGGTCGCCGTGTCGCCGGTCTCCTCGGTGAACGCGTCGAGCAGCACCAGGAACAGCGGTGTGGCGTCGACGGTGCCGTAGTAGCGGCCGAAGGGGACCTGGCCGAAGTGGGCGAGTTCGCCGTGCCGGACCTCGTGCACGATCTTGCCGGGCTGCGCGGCGCGCGACGGGTCGGTCGTGGTGGCCTGGGAGGCGGCCAGCGCGCCGAGTGTGGCCGAGGCGAGGGACGGCCGGTACGGCAGCGCGAACAGCGAGGTCAGCAGCGAGTCGCGGCCGAAGAGGTTCAGGAACCACGGCACGCCCGCCGCGGGGGCGAGGAGGCGTTCGCCGTCCGGCCCGGCCGAGGGCACCAGCAGGCCCGCGAGGTCCGCGAGGCCCTGGTCGCAGGCCTGCCGCAGTTCCGCCCAGTCGGTGTGCGCGTGGGGCGACGGCGCCGCGGCGACGAACTCGGCCACGGTCCGCGCGGTCCGGGCGCGGGCCGAGACGGCGTCCTCCCCGGTCGCCTCCCCGGACGGGGTGACGGGTTCCGCGTGCGGCCGGGCGGTCGCCCGCAGGTCCAGGTGTGCGCTGCCGTGTGCGGGGAGGGCGAGCGTCCACTCCAGTCGGTGGGTGCCGTCGTCCAGTGGGGTGACGGTGTCCGGGGCGGGCGAGGCGGACACCGCGGTGTGCGACTCCCACTCGCCCCGCCGGTAGGTGAACCGCGCACCGTCGGGACGGGCTTCGGACGTGACCGCGGCACCGGGCCGGTCGAACGCGTGGTCGCCGCGCAGCGCGAACAGGTCCGCGAAGTCGGCCCCCACGGTCAGTGCCACGCGCACGGTGGCGGCCCGTCCGACGGTCGTCGTCACCCGCAGCTGTTCCAGCAGCGCCCCGGCGGCGACCGTCTGCTCCCGGTGGACGGTGCAGTCCGGGGGGAGGTCCCGGCGGAAGGGCGGGCTCAGCACGGCCGCCCCGCCGCTGCCGTCGCTCCGCAGCGGCACCAGCACGTCGGGCGCGGCGCCGTCCAGGGTCAGCGACCAGCGGTGGAGGTGCCGGGCGTCCTGCAGGAACAGGCCGTCCGGGAAGGTGCCGTTCCGGCCGGTGATGTCACCGCTGTCGCCGAGCACGGCCAGGGTGCCGTCGTGGACGAGCAGACGGGAGTCCGACGAGTCGGGTGTCACGGGTTCTCCTTCGCGTTGCCCGGGCCGGCGGGTGCGCCGGCGAGCAGGTCCAGGGTGAGGGCGGCCGTCCAGCCGAAGTCGCGGGTGCCGCGTGCGTCTCCCGTGAAGGGGTCGACGTATTCGGCGAACCCCGAGGCTCCCGCCGTCTCCAGCACCGCGTGGCGCAGCCTGTCGGCGAGTGCGGTCCGTCCGTGCTGCCGCAGGCCGCGTTCGAGCAGCCAGTTGACGTTGAACCAGGCCGGTCCGCGCCAGTAGCGGTCCGGGTCGAAGGCGTCCCCGCGCAGGTCGTGGCTGGGGACCATCCGGACGCCTCCCCCCAGGCCGAAGTGG
Organism: Streptomyces callyspongiae; assembly: GCF_047200695.1. Classification (NCBI taxonomy): domain Bacteria; kingdom Bacillati; phylum Actinomycetota; class Actinomycetes; order Kitasatosporales; family Streptomycetaceae; genus Streptomyces; species Streptomyces callyspongiae. Next base: position 51,628 of record NZ_JBJZOM010000008.1, on the reverse strand, counting down.
GGGCCGGTGAGGGTGTGGACCAGGGCCCGGGCCAGGTCGTCGGGCAGGGTAGGGGCGGCCAGCGGCAGCAGTCCGGCGGCGCCGCGTTCCGGCAGGAGCGTGTCGGCCCGCAGGTCGCGGCAGTGGAAGAGCTCGGTTGCCGGGTCCCACAGCCTGTCCACCATCGCCGCCGTGAGTTCCCGGGCGCGCCGCTGGTGGCGTGCAGGGTCGGCTCCGAGGTTGCCCCGGCCCGTGTCGCGAACCTCCCGCGCGATGTGGGCCAGGGCGTCCTCGGAGGCCGCGAGCAGCGCGTTGGTGCCGGGGTCCTCGACGGCGAAGGCGTGCCCGGGGCGTGCGCCGTCCGGGCGGGTGTCGCGGTAGCCGCGGTCCCGGTAGTCGGCGGCGAGCCGGACGTAGCGGCCGTAGTCGAGGTCGGTGGGCCGGTCCGACACCTCGCCGTGGTCCAGGTCGGCGCGGCGGAACGAGCGGAGGTCGACCGGTTCCACCCGGTGCAACGGGCCGTCCCAGGCGGGGCTGTTGTCCATGCCCGGCTCCCAGGGGTGGACCGCGGCGACCAGTCCGCCGCCGCCCAGGTCCCGGTGTTCGGCCAGGTAGCGGTGCCACGCTTCCAGGCGTGGGTGGAGCCGCTGGAGGAAGCCGCTGCGACGTGAGGACTCGGGGTCGGCCCGGTGGACCAGCCAGGCCGCCAGCGCATGCACGGGTGGCTGCACGATGCCGGACGTCTCGACCGTCCGCGGCGCTCCGCTGCCGGCACCTGCCGTGGAGGACTGCCAGAACTCGGGCCCGGGGAAGTAGGAGCCCTGCGGGACGGCGGGGTTGAAGACGATGTGGGGGATGCGGCCGTCGCCCCACTGCGCCGCCGTCAGCGTCTCGAGTTCGAGCCGGGCGCGCCGTACCGACAGGTGGCGGAGGCCGATCGCGATGAACGCGGAGTCCCAGCTCCACTGGTGCGGGTAGAGGCCGTGGGAGGGGACGGTCGAGGTGCCCGTCCAGTTGCGCAGCAGAACCCTCCGGGCTTCCTGCCGGAGCGCGGCACGGTCGGCCGCGGCGGGGAGCGGGGGAGGGGTGCTCGGGAGGACGCGTGGCACGGGAGCTCCGCTTCGTGGGGCCGGCTCGTGGGTCCGCGTCACTCTAGAGTTCTGTCTGCTCATAACGCAAAACCCTTGCGGTAACGTCTTTTCGTGAGACGGAACCGCGCGCCGCGTACGGCCAGGGCGGCGCGCGGGCGGACAGAGCGGGACGGGACCGGGGGTTCACGGGGACATGACGGAGAACCAGGCCAGCGCGGGACACCTGCTGCGGCTGATCCGTACCGGGGCGGCCACCACGCGCCGCGAGTTGCAGCGCACCACCGGTCTGTCCCGGTCCACCGTCGGTCACCGGCTCGACCGGCTGTTCGGCGCGGGCTGGATCCGCGAGGCGCCGCCTGGGGCGCCGACAGGCTCACGGTCCGGTGGACGCCCCTCCGTACGGCTGGAGTTCGACGGTTCGCACGCCGTCGTGCTCTCCGCCGATCTGGAGACCCGGTATGCCCGCGCGGCGGTGCTGGATCTCGACGGGACGGTGCTCGCCGAGCACCGCGGCGCCGTGCGGATCGAGGACGGCCCCGATGCGGTGCTCGACCGGCTGGGGGAGTGGTTCCGCGCCCTTCTCGACGGGGCGGCGATTCCGCAGGGGCGTGTGTGCGGGGTCGGGCTGTCCGTCCCCGGCCCCGTGGACTTCCTCTCCGGCAGGGTGGTCCAACCTCCCATCATGCCCGGCTGGGACGGCTGCCCCGTCCCGGAGCGGATGCGCCGGGCGTACGCCGCGCACGTCGGCGCCCCCACCGTGGCAGGTGGGGCGCCGCTGCCGGTGCTGGTCGACAACGACGCGAACCTCATGGCCTTCGCCGAACAGCGCGCAGGCCACCGGGAGTGCGCCGCGTTCCTGCTGGTCAAGGTCTCCACCGGGATCGGTGCGGGACTGGTCGTCGACGGCGGTGTGTACCGCGGCATCGACGGCGGCGCCGGGGACATCGGACACATCCGGCTGCACGAGGCGGCGGACGCGCTGTGCATGTGCGGCTCCCACGGCTGCCTGGCGGCCGTGGCGAGCGGACGTGCGCTCGCCGGGCAGCTCACCGCGGCCGGGGTGCCCACGGCCTCGGTCGCCGAGGCGGGAGCGCACCTTGCCGCCGGTCGCCCCCAGGCGGTGCGGCTGGCACGCGAGGCCGGCCGCCGACTGGGCGAAGTACTGGTCACGGTGGTGACGGTGCTCAACCCGGGGGTGCTGATGATCGCCGGAGAGCTGGCCGGAGCGCCGTTCCTGGCCGGCGTGCGCGAACTCCTCTACCGGCGGGCGATGCCGCGTACCACCGCGCACCTGGACGTCGTCACCCCGCGACTCGGGGAACGTGCCGGGCTCCTCGGCGCCGCCGCGATGGTCGTCGAGCACCTCTACGCGCCCGACCGGGCCGACGTCCGTCTGGAGGAATCGGGTCGGTGAGCGGAGCCGAGGGCGGTGCGCCCGCGGGTCCGCATCGTGGGATTCCGGCCGGCGACAGCGCGTGATTATCCCCACTTTGATAACAGGCTCGCTCAAATGAGCGCTCAAATGTGACCGTCACCTCTACAACGAGCAGTGCGCGACTTTGCCGATCCTTGATTCCGAAGTCGAATGCCGAACCTCCTTGAAGAGGATATGCATCACTTCAGGGTGATCTCCTGTGCGCGAAAAGTGGCTGATCGATTCAATCTTTGAATCATCGACCTCGAACACGCGTACTCGTGAGTCACTTTTGATCACTCGGCAAACGGGTGCCTGCACCCGCATGGCATACCGATGGACGTACTCCGAAGCCTTCGAAATGGGTACGCTCCCCGCCGTCAGGGCAACCGTTCGCGAGGAGTCGAGTCCTGTGTCGGAACACGCGGTGAACACACCACCCCAGCAGGGTCAGAAGCTCGTCTACGACTTCACCGAGGGCAACAGGAACCTCAAGGACCTCCTCGGCGGCAAGGGGGCCAACCTCGCCGAGATGACCAACCTCGGCCTCCCCGTGCCTCCCGGGTTCACGATCACCACCGAGGCCTGCAAGGTCTACCTCGACTCCGGCGAGGAGCCGCCCGCACTCCGCGACGAGGTCGGCGCCCACCTCCGGGCCCTCGAGGACCGGATGGGCAAGATGCTGGGCCAGGCCGACGACCCGCTGCTCGTCTCCGTCCGCTCCGGCGCCAAGTTCTCCATGCCCGGCATGATGGACACCGTCCTCAACATCGGCCTCTCCGACGACTCCGTGGAGGGCCTCGCGGCCCAGGCCGGCGACGAACGGTTCGCCTGGGACAGCTACCGCCGCCTCATCCAGATGTTCGGCGAGACCGTCCTCGGCATCGACGGCGAACTGTTCTCCGAGGCCCTGGAGCAGGCGAAGAAGGCCCACGGCGCCCGCACCGACGTCGACCTCCCGGCCTCCCGACTCGTCGCACTCGTCGACGAGTTCAAGGCCATCGTCGCCAAGGAGACGGGCCGCGACTTCCCGCAGGACCCCCGCGAGCAGATGGACCTCGCCGTCCGCGCGGTCTTCGACTCCTGGAACGGCGACCGCGCCAAGCTCTACCGCCGCCAGGAACGCATCCCCCACGACCTCGGCACCGCTGTCAACATCTGCTCCATGGTCTTCGGCAACCTCGGCCCCGACTCGGGCACCGGTGTCGCCTTCACCCGCGACCCGGCCAGCGGCCAGCAGGGCATCTACGGCGACTACCTGCAGAACGCGCAGGGCGAGGACGTCGTCGCCGGCATCCGCAACACCGTGCCGCTCGCCGACCTCGAACAGCTCGACAAGGCGTCGTACGACCAGCTGCTCCAGATCATGGAGAAGCTGGAGAACCACTACCTCGACCTCTGCGACATCGAGTTCACCATCGAGCGCGGCAAGCTGTGGATGCTGCAGACCCGCGTCGGCAAGCGCACCGCGGCCGCCGCGTTCCGCATCGCCACCCAGCTGGTCGACCAGGGCCTCATCGACGAGGCCGAGGCGCTGCGCCGCGTCAACGGCGCTCAGCTCGCCCAGCTGATGTTCCCCCGCTTCGCCGCCGACGTGCAGCTCGACACCCTCGGCCGCGGCATCGCCGCCTCCCCGGGCGCAGCCGTCGGCAAGGCCGTCTTCGACTCCTACACCGCCATCAAGTGGTCCCGTTCCGGCGAGAAGGTCATTCTGATCCGCCGCGAGACCAACCCCGACGACCTGGACGGCATGCTCGCCGCCGAGGGCATCCTCACCAGCCGCGGCGGCAAGACCTCGCACGCCGCCGTCGTCGCCCGCGGCATGGGCAAGACCTGCGTCTGCGGCGCGGAGGAACTCGAGGTCGACACCAAGCGCCGCCGCCTGACGACAGCCGCGGGCACCGTCGTCGAGGAGGGCGACGTCGTCTCCATCGACGGCTCCTCCGGCAAGGTGTATCTCGGAGAGGTGCCCGTGGTGCCGTCGCCCGTCGTGGAGTACTTCGAGGGCCGCATGCACGCCGGAGCGGACGACGCCGACGAACTGGTCAAGGCCGTGCACCGGATCATGGCCTACGCCGACCGGGTACGGCGGCTGCGCGTGCGGGCCAACGCGGACAACGCCGAGGACGCCGGCCGCGCCCGCCGCTTCGGCGCACAGGGCATCGGCCTGTGCCGCACCGAGCACATGTTCCTCGGCGAGCGCCGCGCCATGGTGGAGCGCCTCATCCTCGCCGACCACGAGAACGAGCGGGACGGCGCGCTCGCCGAACTCCTCCCGCTGCAGAAGAAGGACTTCGTCGAACTCTTCGAGTCCATGGACGGCCTGCCGGTGACGGTACGCCTGCTGGACCCGCCGCTCCACGAGTTCCTGCCGGACATCACCGAACTGTCCGTGCGCGTCGCGCTGGCGGAGTCCCGCAAGGACCACAACGAGAACGACCTGCGCCTCCTGCAGGCCGTGCACCGGCTGCACGAGCAGAACCCGATGCTCGGGCTGCGCGGCGTGCGCCTGGGCCTGGTCATCCCCGGCCTGTTCACGATGCAGATCCGCGCCATCGCGGAGGCCGCGGCCGAGCGGATGACCGTGGCCAAGGGCGACCCCCGCGCCGAGATCATGATCCCGCTCGTCGGCACGGTGCAGGAGCTGGAGATCGTCCGCGACGAGGCCGACCAGGTCATCGCGGAGGTCGAGCAGGCCTACGGCGTCAGCCTCGGCCTCACCATCGGCACCATGATCGAGCTGCCGCGGGCCGCACTGACCGCCGCTCAGATCGCGGAGTCCGCCGACTTCTTCTCCTTCGGCACGAACGACCTCACCCAGACGGTGTGGGGCTTCTCCCGCGACGACGTGGAGGCCAGCTTCTTCACCGCCTACCTGGAGAAGGGCATCTTCGGCGTCTCCCCGTTCGAGACCATCGACAAGGACGGCGTCGGGTCCCTGGTGCGCAGCGCGGTCGAGGCCGGCCGGGCCACCCGCCCGGACCTCAAGCTCGGGGTCTGCGGCGAGCACGGCGGCGACCCGGAGTCCGTGCACTTCTTCCACGAGGCGGGCCTGGACTACGTGTCCTGCTCCCCGTTCCGCATCCCGGTCGCCCGCCTGGAGGCGGGCCGCGCCGCCGCCAACGGCGGCTGACCGGCCGGGACTCCGGGACCGTCCGCCGCAACCCCTTCACCCTCACCCGCGGTGCACGGCGGTCCCGGACCGCGGAAGGGGGCGGTGCCTGTGCGGAGGCGCCGCCCCCCTTCGCACGTCCGGATGCTTCGCGGGGCGGCTCTCCGGAACGACCGTGCGGGGCAGGGGTTCAGGCCCCGACGACGTGCCAGTGCTCGGTGATGCGCCCGGCCCGCACGCGGTAGGTGTCGGAGAACGGCACCGGGCGCGGGCCCCCGTGGAGCGCCGACTGCACCACGACATACCCCGCTGCGGACACGGCCCGCACGGGACGGAAGGCACCGTCCGGCATCTGCTGCCACAGGGCCCGCAGCTTCGCCGCGACGCCGTCCCGGCCGGGTGGCCCGTCGGCGTCGTGGTCGACGAAGCCGGGAGCCAGGAAGCGGTCCACGGCCGAGACGTCGCGCGCCCCGCCGAGCACCGTCGCGAAGAAGTCCAGGACCAGTTCGGCGTCGCGGGTCGCGCCGTCCGTGTCGGCGAAGATCATGATGCGCACGGTACTCGTGCGGGTCTTCCCGGAGCCTGCAACCGGCCGGTCGCGTCGTCCCGCTCCGCACGAGTGGGTGGGGGCCGGACCCCTCGCGGACGGATCATCACACTGCGCAATGAGTGGTCGTCACACCGTCACATGCGGTGTACGCTGCCGACGGAAACGGGTTGCCCCATTCCGAACATGAGGCGGCCTCCGTCGGTGCTACCAACACCGGTCCGGAGGCCTACACCCCAGAGGACTTACAAGGAGTCCCTGAAATGCTCAGGCATGTTATCGCGCCTGCGCGGTCGTTCGCGCAGATCCCGCACGCCATCCTGCGTCATCCGCGCCTGTCGTCCGACGCAAAGAACCTGCTCGCCTGGCAACTCTCGCTCCCGCCGGGCGAGAAGCAGTGCCTGAGCGACACGGCCCGGCGAGCCGGGATCAAGAAGTGCGCCTTCCAGCGCGCCAAGCGGCAACTCCTCGACGAGGGCTATGTGCACCAGTGGACGGTCCAACGGGAGGGCGGCCGCTTCGCCACCGTCCAGCTCGTCTCCAACACCGTGCTCTCCGCGGCCGAGGCGCTCGCCGCCCGCGACGGACTCCGGCCCGCACCCGGTGCCACCCGCCTCACCGCAGCCGCGGACAGCGGCGGTGCACGACCGAGTGCCGCCGAACCGACCGCCGGTGAGCCGACCTGTCGGCCCGTCGGTCGTCAACCGGAAGAAGACACCGGGGAGAACACCACCCGACCAACCGGGCCCGCGCACCCGCCGGAGGACGGCCCACCGCCGGACGAACCCGCCGTGGACGGCGGAGAAGGCGTCGACGAGGCCACGTCGCGTCCCGGCTCCGGCGGTCTCCCGGACGCCGAGATGCTGCTGCTGTCCCTGCGCCGCGTCGACCCGCAACTGGCCATGCCCGTACGTACAGCACGCAACTGGGCACCCCTGGCCGCGAAGTGGCTGGACAGCGGACTGTCGCCGCTGCGCATCCGCCACACCCTCACCGAAGGCCTGGACAGCGCCCGCAGACCGCTCGGCGCCCTGCGGTGGCGCCTCGAACACGCGCTGCCCCAGGCGCCACCGCCTCCGCCGTCCGTGCCGCAGGCTCCCGCCCCCGTGCGGACTCCGCGGGTGCCGCGCATGCGCGAGTGCCGCACCCGCCACACCCAGCCCCGCCTCTTCACGCCGCTGCCCGGCAGCGACGAGGAGCACTGTCCCGACTGCCGTGCCCGGGCGGCCCGGGAGGCCGCGCCGGCACCGCCGGTGGAGAGCTCCGGCTACGCGGCGTTCGTCGCCGCACGCCGGGGGAAACACTCCTGAAACACTGCGAAAACCCGACCAATCGGGAGGAAACGGTCGGGCGGTGCGCACTCCGTGCTGCTCAACGCTCCCTTTCGGGGGCTCCTCAGCCGCCGGGTCGGTCCCTTAACATGAACGGCCGATGATGCGAAGTTGTTTTCGGTCATCCTTGACGGATCCGGTACGAAGGGCGGAAGCAGTGGTGACACCGGCCACGGCGCGCACAGCGGGGCCTGTGCCACCGAGGCGGTCGAGACCGGCCTGCGCCGCAGCGATGCTGCTCACCCGCGGCGGCGGCACGGACACCGCACGGGTGCAGCATGCAGTTCCCGGGTATGCCGCCAAGCTGTGCACGAGGGGCGCAGGTGTCCGGTTCCCCGATCCGGCCGCCGGTCTTCCCCGGTCGAGGGCCGCGCTCCACCGTCCCCACTGGCTGCCTGCAGGGCGCACCTCGCGTGCGGACCGGCGGCGCCACTACCCAGAACACAGAGGGCATCTCGTATGAATGCACTTCCGCTGCTGTTGATCGGCCTTGCGATGTTCGCGGGCGGATATCTCCTCTACTCGAAATTCCTGGGCAACCGGGTCTACAAACTCGACGCGTCCTTCGCGACCCCCGCGCACGAGATGAGGGACGGCGTGGACTACGTCCCCACCAACAAGTTCGTGCTGTGGGGCCACCACTTCACCTCGGTCGCGGGCGCAGCGCCGATCGTCGGCCCCGCTGTCGCCGTGATCTGGGGCTGGGTGCCCGCGTTCCTGTGGGTCACCCTCGGCACCGTGTTCTTCGCGGGCATGCACGACCTGGGTGCCCTGTGGGCCTCGGCGCGCAACAAGGGCCGCTCGATCGGCGCGCTCTCCAGCCGCTACATCGGCGGCCGGGGCGCGAACCTGTTCCTCGTCGTGATCTTCCTGCTGCTCCTGATGGTGGTCGCGGCCTTCGCGGTGGTCATCAAGAACCTGCTGATCTCCACCCCCTCCGCGGTGATCCCCGCCTGGGGCGCGGTCGTGGTGGCGCTGCTGGTCGGTCAGGCGGTCTACCGCTACCGGATGAGCCTCGGCCTGGTCACCGTGATCGGTGTCGCGGCGCTCTACAGCCTGATCCTCCTCGGCGACGCCTTCCCGGTGGAACTGCCCGACCCGATCCTGGGCATGTCCCCGGCCACCTTCTGGATCATCGCCCTCTTCGTCTACGCGGGCATAGCCTCCATGCTGCCCGTGTGGGTGCTGCTCCAGCCGCGTGACTACATCAACGGCGTCCAGCTCTTCGTCGGGCTCGGCGTCCTGTTCCTCTCGGTGCTGTTCAGCGCCCCGGCGATCGTCGCCCCCGCCGTCAACGACGCCGTGCCCGCGGGCACTCCGAGCCTCATGCCGCTGCTCTTCGTCACCATCGCCTGCGGCGCCATCTCCGGCTTCCACGGCATGGTCTCCTCGGGCACCAGCTCCAAGCAGCTCGACAAGGAGACCGACGCCCGCTTCGTCGGCTACTTCGGCGCGGTCGGCGAGGGCATGCTCGCGCTGGGCGCGATCATCGCCGCCACCGCGGGCTACCGCACGATGGCCGACTGGAAGGCCGTCTACAGCGCCTTCGGCGAGGGCGGCGTCGGGGCGTTCGTCGACGGCGGCGGCGCGATCCTCAACGGCGGTCTGGGCCTGCCGGTTTCGCTCAGTTCGACGGTCCTGGCCACCATGGCGATCCTGTTCGCCGCCACCACCATGGACACCGGCGTGCGCCTGCTGCGCTTCGTCGTCCAGGAGGCCGGCGACGTCGCCAACGTGAAGATCACCAACGGTGTCGGCACCCTCGTCGCGCTCGCCGTCGGCGTGGGGCTGACCTTCAGCCAGGGCGCCGGGGGCGACGGCGGCCTCCGCATCTGGCCGCTGTTCGGCACCAGCAACCAGCTGCTGGCCTCCCTGACGCTGTCCATCGTCGCGGTCATGCTGATCCGCAAGCGGCGCAACCCGATCCCGGCGCTGGTGCCGCTCGCGATCGTGTTCGTGATGGCGTTCTGGGCCGCCCTCGTGCAGCTCGGCGACTTCTACGACACGCAGGACTGGCTGCTGCTGGTCATCGACCTCGTCATCATCGTCGCCGCCCTCTGGGTCGCCTTCGAGGCGGTCGTCGCGATGCGGCGTGCCGCGCAGGAACCGCCGGAGGCGCTCGACGCCGACGTGACGGAGAAGGCGGAGTCGAAGGCGTGACACCGTCCCGCTGGGCCTCGTTCCGGGCCGGGTTGGAGGAGTTCTACGCCGGTCCCTACCGGCGTACCTTCGCCCGCGCCCGGCGCGAGGAGGACGACCTCTTCCGGATGGTCGTCCTCGCGGAGGCCCTGGGCGTGCCCGACCCGGCGGCGTACTACACCGCCGAGCTGATGCCCGCCCTCTACGAGGACTTCCACGCCTGGCACCGCCGGATGGGCATGGACCGCTCACCACTGGAGCATGTCGCGTGCTGCTAGACCTCCTCACCTCGCGCCGCGTCGTCTTCGTCGGCGGCAAGGGCGGCGTCGGCAAGACGTCCGTCGCCGCGGCGCTCGCCCTCGGCCGGGCCCGGGCGGGCGCCCGCGTGCTGCTCGTCTCCACCGACCCCGCCCACAACCTCGGCCACCTCTGGGACCGGAGCGTGGGCGACGAGCCGCAGCGCCTCGCCGGCCCCGAGGACCTCGCCCCCGGGGCAGGAGAGGCCGCGGGGCGCGCGGGCCGCGTCGACGGGCTGGAGATCGACCCGGAGCGCACGGTCGAACAGCACCTCTCCGCCGTCGCCGGAACCATGCGGCGACTCCTCCCCGAGCGGATGCACGCACCGGCCGCCCGCCACCTCGAGCTGGCCCGGCAGGCGCCCGGCACGCACGAGTCGGCCGTCCTGGAACGGATCGCCGAAGCCGTGGAGCTCGGCGAGCAGGCGTACGACCTCGTCGTCTTCGACACCGCGCCCTCCGGCCACACCCTGCGGCTGCTCGCTCTCCCCGAACAGCTCACCTCCTGGACCGAGACCCTGCTCGCCAACCGGGACCGGTCCGAACGGTTCGGCGCCGCGCTGCGCGGCCTCGGCGGCGACCAGGAGACCGACCGCGACGCCGAGCTGCGCCGGATCCTGCTGCGCCGCCGCGACCGCTTCGCCCGGCTGCGCCAGACGGTGACGGACCCGGAGCGGACCGGGTTCGTCGTCGTGCTCACCGCCGAACGTCTGCCGATCGCCGAGACCGTGGAGGTCTACGGGCAACTCACCGGCCTCGGCGTCGACGTGACCGCGCTCGTCGCCAACCGCCGTTCCCCCGCGGACGCCGGTGAGCTGCTCGCCCGGCGCCGGGAGCAGGAGGACGGGCACCTGGTGCGGCTGCGGCAGCAGGTCCCGGACGTGCCGCTGCTCGACGTGCCGCTGCTGCCGGGGGATCTGGTCGGCACGGAGGCGCTCACGGCGCTGGCCGACCGGCTCGGCCACGCCGGTCCCTGAGGGCGCGGAGCATCCGCCGCTGTCTGCGGGCTCGTTCACCGCCCTTGCGCGGTCGGCCGGACGGGCCGGACTGCGTGCGTGGCCCTCAGACAGCGACCACGTGCACATCCTTCGGTGCCAGGACCGTCAGGCAGGCGTGGATGTCGCCCGGGTCAGTGGTGAAGACGACCGCGCTTCCGTGCCGGGCCGCTGCCAGGGCCACCCAGGCGTCCACCGCGTCCGGCCGCTTCTTCGCCGGCAGGGCGGCCTGCCCCAGAGCGAAGCCGATGCGACGCCAGTCCGTAAGGTCCGGCCCGGTCGCGCAGGCCAGACACTCGGGACGGCCTGTCTTCGTCTTCCGCATGGGCGGCTCGGACGTACGGGACTGAGGGACCGTGCTGTCCTTCAGAACCCCGGACAGGGCGTGCACCAGCGCCGGGCGGGGCCGCCACACCTGGGCGAGGACCGGTCCGAGCACCAGCGCCCGGTGCGGGACCGAGCGCAGTCCCTCATGAAGAGCCACCGCCTTCGCCTTGCGGTCGGGACGACGTGCGTGTCGAGCAGGAGTCGCATCACTGCACCCCGAAGGCGTTCGCGATGTCCTCGGGGAGCTCGTCGAAGTCGTCCGCTATGCGGATCGCGCCACGGAGCGATCCCCGCCCCGTCCGCTTCACCTGCGGGCGCAGCGGGACGACCTTTGCCACCGGCTCTCCCGCCTTGCTGATCACGACCTCCTCGCCGGTCGCGACCTGCTCGAGAATCCGTGACAGATGTGTCTTCGCCTCGTGCACGTTGTACTGGTGTGCTGCTGCTTCCATAAGCGGCCTCATCGTGGCCCTGCCGGGATTCCCGGGAAGGACTAAGCGATGGACCAAGTCCACCCGGCCCATGGACGTCGCTCGCTTGCTCGGGTTCGGCGAGGCACGGCACAGGGAGCGGTGGACGTCGGCGACGTCACCGATCCGTAAGACGCCGGCGCCCCCGGAGCGCGGGCGGGCGATTATCGTCCGAGTACCGAACCGCGACCCCGGGAGTCCCCATGCACAGGCAGTTGTCCGCCCCGGCCCTGCTGGCCGCCGTCGCGCTGACCCTGGCAGGCTGCGGAGCGCCGCAGAACGCCGGCACGGACACCGGCAAAGGCGGCACGCCTTCCGCCACCGCGCCGAGCAGCAGCGTCCCCGCCGCGCCGGAGGGCGAGAAGGACGGCGACACGGCCGCCGTTCCGGAGACCCTGCGCTTCAACGGCACCACCGTCAGCGGCGCGCGGTTCGACGCCGCGAGGCTCGCGGGCAAGCCCACCGTGCTCTGGTTCTGGGCTCCCTGGTGCCCCAAGTGCAAGGCGCAGGGGCCCGCGACGGCCGACGTCGCCGAGAAGTTCGAGGGCCGCGCGAACGTTGTCGGCGTGGCGGGCCTGGACGGGCAGGCGGCCATGAAGGACTTCGTCGCCTCGGCCGGCGTCGACGGTTTCCCGAACCTGGCGGACGAGAGCGGCGACGTCTGGCGGAAGTTCGAGATCACCCAGCAGAGCACCTACGTGATCCTCGACGCGAACGGTGAGGAGGCCTTCACGGGCAACCTGCCCGCGGGCAAGGGGCTTTCCGCCGAGGTCGACAAGCTGGTCGGCTGATCGGCCGTGTCCGACCTGCCTCTGGCGCTCGCCCTGACGGCGGGCATGCTGGCCGCCGTCAACCCGTGCGGTTTCGCGCTGCTCCCCGCCTATCTCTCACTCCTGGTTCTCGGCGACGACAGCCCCGACCGCCCGGCGGCCGTGGCCCGCGCGCTCGCCGCCACCGCCGCCATGACCGCCGGGTTCGCCGCGGTTTTCGCTCTCTTCGGGCTGGCTGTCGCGCCGGTGGCGGGCCAGGTGCAGGAGCATCTGCCCTGGTTCACCGTGGTGTTCGGTGTGCTGCTCGTGCTGGTCGGCGGCCGGCTGGTCGCCGGTGGCACCCTTCCGTCCCTGCTTCCCAGGCTGCGACGCGCACCGGCGGTGAGCCGGTCGGCGGGCTCGATGGCGCTGTTCGGCGGGGCCTATGCCCTTGCCTCGCTGGGCTGCACCATCGCCCCGTTCCTCGCCATCGTGATCTCGGCGTTCCGCAGCGGCTCGACGTTCGGCGGCGTGCTGCTGTTCGCGGCCTACGCCCTCGGCATGGGTGTCGTCGTCGGTGCGGCGGCCCTGTCGGTGGCACTCACCCGCACCGCTTCGGTCGGCGGCCTGCGCAGGCTGGGACCGGTGGCCTCGCGACTCGGCGGCGCTCTGCTGCTCCTCGCCGGCGGCTACGTGGCCTACTACGGCTGGTACGAGATCCGGGTCCTCCGCGACCCCACCACCACCGACCCGGTGATCGACGCGGCGGGCGCGTTGCAGAGCGGCGCCGCCGACCTGCTGGACAGCGTCGGGTTCCCGGCGCTCGCGGCGCTCTGCACGGTGCTGCTGGGCGCCGCCCTCGTGGTGGCCCGCCGCCGTCGGCGGGTCTCCGGGCCGGACACCGCAACGGCGTCCGGCCCGGAGACCCGCTGAGCGCCGGTCCCTCGGCGTGAGGAGCCGGCCGCGGGTGTCAGCGCGTCACGGCGCCTGCCGGCGGTTCGTCACGGCGGGCACCGTGCTGAGCGCCAGCACGGCGAGGAGTGCGGCGAGCGCGAACGCGTAGAAGCCCCAGGGGTAGGCGATGCCTGCTGTCACCAGCGCGCCGCCCAGGAAGGGCCCGACGATCGCCCCGAGACGCCCCACCCCGGCGGACATGCCGAGCGCCGTGCCCCGGATCTCCGGCGGGTACAGCTGCCCGACGAAGGCGTAGACGAGCACCTGGGCGCTGAACACGAACATGCCGGCGAGCAGGACCGCCGCGTGGACGAGCAGCGAACTGTCCATCCTGACGCTGAGCACGGCCAGGAAGACGGCCGCGAGCCCGAACCACAGCAGGACGGTCGGCTTGTTGCCGCGCGAGTCGGAGATCAGCCCGGCGACCAGGAGTCCGATCACGGCACCGATGTTGAGGACCAGCAGAAGGGTCAGTCCCGCGTCGAGCGAGTAGCCGGCCTCCTCCATGATGGTCGGCAGCCAGGTGTTGAGGCCGTAGACGAGCAGCAGTCCCATGAACGAGGCGATCCACAGGCCGAGGCTGATGCGCAGGTAGCGGCCCTTGACCACCGCGGTGCTGGTGGTCCGCCGCTCGGCCGTGCCGGTCTCCCGCCGGGCCACGGCGTCCAGGTAGGCCCCCGACTCGGGCAGTTTCGCCCACATCACGGGCAGCGAGAGCAGGCCGAGCAGGCCCCCGATGACGAACATGGCCTCCCAGCCGAAGGCGGGTATCACCACGAGCGCGAGCAGCGCGGTCAGCACGGCTCCCACGTGGTAGCCCGTCATCATGCGGGTGACCGCCGCACCGGCCCGTCCGGAGCGGGCGTACTCGGTCATGAACGCGAGCGCTGTGGGCAGGCAGGCGCCCAGTCCGAGGCCGGCCAGGAAGCGGAGCACCGCGAAGGACGCCACGTTCGGGGCGACGGCGACGGCAAGCGTCAGCACCGAGAACAGCGCGATACACGCGATGAGGCTTCTGCGCCGCCCGAACCTGTCCGTGAGCGGGCCGATCGTGACCGCGCCGATGCCGACGCCGACCAGCCCGACGGTGGCGACCATCGTCAGGGAGGCGCTGTCGAAGCCCAGCGCCCCGGTGCTGTCGAGGGTGGGGATGACCGCGCCCAGGACGACGAGGTCGAAGCCGTCGAGGGCGACCGCGAACCAGCAGAGGGCGATCGGCCACAGGCTGTGACTGCGGGGTGGTGAGGATGTCGCGGTGCTGGACATGCGGGGACTCCTTCGTCGTCGGGGATCGCACGTCGTCGGGGCGGGCGCCGTCGGGAGGGGACGGGGGTTCAGAAGCCGATCGGCAGCCCGGCATAGTTCTCGGCCAGCCCGGTGGCGCCTGCCTGGCCGGTGGCGACCCACCGCAGCTGCGACTGCTGCAGGCGGGCGTCGAACGGGTCGGTGGAGGCGTGCAGCATCGTCGTCATCCACCAGGAGAAATGGGTGCAGCGCCACACCCGGCGCAGCGCGGTCGCGGAGTAGGCGTCGGCGAGTCGCGAGTCGTTCTCGCGCAGCAGGGCGGTGAGAGCCGGCGCCAGCAGAGCGGCGTCGGCCACCGCGAGGTTGAGTCCCTTCGCGCCGGTGGGCGGCACGATGTGTGCGGCGTCCCCGGCGAGGAACAAGCTGCCGTGGCGCATCGGTTCCATGACGAAGCTGCGCATCGGGAGCACGCTCTTCTCGGTGATCGGGCCGGGGGTGAGCTGCCAGCCGTCCTGGCCGTGGCCGAGCCGCGCGGCCAGTTCGTCCCAGATCCTGTCGTTGGGCCAGTCCGCGAGGTCGGTGTCCGGGGGGACCTGGAGGTAGAGCCGGCTGACGTGTGCGGAGCGCATCGAGTGCAGGGCGAAGCCGTGGGGATGCCAGGCGTAGATCAGTTCGTCGGTGGACGGTGGCACGTCGGCGAGGACGCCCAGCCAGGCGTACGGGTAGGCGCGTCCCCAGGTCTGCTTGGCCTTCTCCGGCACGGCGGCCCGCGACGGGCCGAACGACCCGTCGCAGCCCACCACCGCCCGTGCCTCGACGCGGACTTCGGTGCCGTCGGAGTCCAGGAAGGTGACGGAGGGGCGGTCGCCGTCGATGTCGTGGACCTCGGTTCCGGTGACCTCGTAGTGGATCTGCTGCCCGGCGACGTCCCGGGCACGGCCGAGATCCTTCTGCAACTCGGTCTGGCCGTACACCCACACGCTGCGGCCCACCAGGTCGACGAAGTCGAGACGGTGCCGCTCGCCCGGCCACTGCAGGTGGATGCCGCGGTGCTCGTCGCCCTCCCGGCGCAGCCTCCCGCCGAGCCCGACCGCGTCGAGCAGTTCGACGGTCGAGCTCTCCAGGATGCCGGCGCGCACCCGGGACTCGACGTGGCTGCGGGAGCGGGTCTCGACGACGACGCTCTCGATTCCCTCCCGGCCGAGCAGATGGGAGAGGAGGAGCCCGGCCGGGCCGGCTCCGATGATGACCACCTCGGTACGCATGCGCGTCAGTACAACGTCGCCGAAGTGACGTACGCCACCAAGGTCTTCTACTCAGTGGAAGAGGCCACCAGACTCCGCTGGATTCCCTGCGCCGCCACGTTCAGCGCGGTGACCAACTGCCCCCGTCCGCGCCGCAGGTTCGACACCACGATGCCGAGCGCGGCCACCACGGCCCGGTCCGCTCCGCGTACCGGCACCGCCACCGAGCAGGCGCCGAGGCTCATTTCCTCCACGGTCTGCGCGAACCCCCTGCTGTGCACGTGCCGCAGGTCCGCGAGCAGCCGTCCCTGCTGGGTGACGGTGTAGGGCGTGACGGGAGCGAGGTCCGCGAGGACCGCGTCCCGCACATCGTCGGGCGCGTGGGCCAGAAGCACCTTGCCGACGCCGGTGGGGTGCATCGGCAGCCGCGTCCCGACGGTGCTGACGACCGGAACGGAGGCGTGGCCCATCAGCCTGTCGACGTAGAGGACCTGGGTGCCCTCCCGGACGGCGAGGTGCACCGTCGCCCGGGTGGCGGCGTAGATGTCGTGCAGGAACGGCGAGGCGATCTGCTGGAGGTCCGAGGGGCTCGGCGCGAGCAGCCCGATGTCCCACAGCCTGCGGCCGATGACGTAGTTCCCGGACGGCTGCCGCACCAGGGCACCCCATGCCACGAGTTCCGCCACCAGCCGGTGCGCGGTGGGCGGCGCCAGCCCCGCCCGGCGGGCGAGCGCACTCAGCCCCAGGCTCCGGTGCTCCCCGTCGAAGGCGTCCAGCAGCGCCAGCAGACGCGAGGCCACGCTGGCACCCGGACGCGAGGTGTTCCCCGCCATGTGCTTCCTCTTCCGCTCAGTGAAAGGCGAGTGTTCCACCGCGGGGCGGGCCGCGCCTAGGGTCTCGCAGCATGAGCGGACGAGCTGACGCGGCCGACACCTCCCAGTCGGACATCGACACCGAGATCGAAGCGATCCGCGCCGCCTCCCGGGCGAGCGGCACCGCGGAGACCCAACCGCGCCTGGACTACCCGCCGTACCGGAGCAGCATCCTGCGGCACCCGACGAAGGATCCGCACCCCGTCGCGCCCGGCACGCTCGAACGGCACGCCCCCGTCTTCGGGCAGCAGGACGTCGATCCGCGCGAGGCCGACCTGACGCTGCACCACGCCGGTGAACCCATCGGCGAACGGACGGTCGTGACCGGCCGGGTGCTCGACGGCACGGGCCGCCCCGTGGCCGGCCAACTCGTCGAGCTGTGGCAGGCCAACGCCGCCGGCCGCTACGTCCACCAGCGGGACCGTCACCCGGCGCCGACCGACCCCCACTTCACCGGCGCGGGCCGGTGCCTGACCGGGCCGGACGGCCGGTACCGCTTCACCACCGTCAAGCCCGGGCCCTACCCGTGGCGGAACCACCGCAACGCCTGGCGGCCGGCACACCTGCACTTCTCGCTGTTCGGCACCGCGTTCACCCAACGGCTGGTCACGCAGATGTACTTCCCCGGCGACCCGCTCCACGACCTCGACCCGATCCTCCAGTCGATCACCGACCGGCGCTGCCGGGACCGGCTCGTCGCCGCCTACGACCACGACGTCACCCAGCACGAATGGAGTACCGGCTACAGCTGGGACATCGTGCTCGGCGGCAGCGGCGCGACCTGGACGGAACCGGAGGAGAACCGGTGACGGGCGCCCGGCTCCCGACCACCCCGGGCCAGACCGTCGGCCCCTTCTTCGGCTGCGCCCTGCCCTACCCCGACGACAGCGCCCTCGTCCCCGCGGGAACGCCCGACGCCGTACGCCTCACCGGCCGCATCCTGGACGGCGCAGGCGATCCGGTGCCCGACGCCCTGATCGAGATCTGGCAGGCCGACCCCGACGGGCAGATCGTGCAGCAGGCGGGATCGCTCCGCCGCGACGGAACCACCTTCACCGGCTGGGGCCGCGCCGCGACCGACAGCACCGGCCGCTACGGCTTCACCACGCTCGCCCCGGGACCCACCGACGACACACAGGTGCCGTTCTTCGCCCTGACACTGTTCGCCCGCGGCGTCGGCACCCGGCTCTTCACCCGGGCCTACCTCCCCCGGCCCGCCGAACTCCTGGCCGCCGACCCGCTGCTGTCCTCCCTCGACCCCGCCCGCCGCAGCACCCTGCTGGCGTCGCACCGGGGCACCGACCTGGTCTTCGACATCCGGCTGCAGGGACCGAGCGAGACCGTGTTCCTCCACTACCCGGAGCTCCGGCCATGAGCAGCCTCTTCGCTCCCGGCGACGAACGCGCGGGGTCCGTGATGAGCGACGCCGCTCTGCTGCGCGCCCTGCTGGACGTCGAATCGGTCTGGCTCGCCGTCCTCGTCGACGCAGGAGCGGCCCCGGGCGACGCGGCCGCCGACCCGGCCGCGCTCGTCGACGGCAACGACCTCCCCGCGCTCGCCCGCGAGGCCGAACAGGCCGGCAACCCGGTGCCCGCCCTGGTGCGGCTGCTCCGCCACCGCCTCTCCGAACGCTCTCCCCTCGCGGGCCGCTGGCTGCACCGCGGCCTGACCAGCCAGGACGTCCTCGACACCGCGCTCACGCTGTGCCTGCGCGACGCCGCCGACCGAATCCTCCTCGACATCGCGCGCCAGGCCGAGGCGCTGAGCACGCTCGCCGACCGCCACCGCACGACGGTCCAGGCGGGACGCACCCTCACCCAGCACGCGGTGCCCACCACCTTCGGCCTCTGCGCCGCGGTGTGGCTCGGCGGCCTCCTCGACGCCGCCGACGACCTCGCCACCGCACGAGCCGCCCTGCCCGCCCAGGTCGGCGGCGCGGCCGGAACGTCCGCGGCCGTCGTGGAACTCGCCCGCGTCGCGGGGCACACCGAACCCGCCCGGACCGCCCAGTCCGCGGCCCGCATGCTCGCGGAACGCCTCGGCCTCGCCCCGGCACCGCCCTGGCACACCGCACGCCGACCCGTGACCCGGCTCGGCGACGCCCTCGTCGCCTGCCTCGACGCGTTCGGGGCCGTGGCCGGCGACGTCGCGCTGCGCAGCCGCCCCGAACTCGGCGAGCTGACCGAACCCGCGGCCGACGGCCGCGGCGGCTCCTCCACGATGCCGCAGAAGCAGAACCCCGTACTGTCCGTCCTCGTCCGCGCACAGTCCCTCGCCGGACCCTCGCTCGGCGCGACCCTGCACACCGCCGCCGCGGCAGCGGTCGACCAGCGCCCCGACGGCGCCTGGCACGCCGAATGGCCGGCGCTGCGGACCCTCGCCCGCCGCTGCGCCACGGCCTCCTCCCTGACCGGCGAACTCGTCACCGGACTCCGCGTGCATCCGGAGCGGATGCGGGCGACCGCTGCCGCCGCCGGCGAAGAGCTGCTCGCGGAACAGCGGTCGCTGCGCGCGCTCGCGGAACCGCACGGCTCCGCCGGCACAGGCACCGGCCCCACCGAGTACCTGGGCCTGTCCGACGAACTGATCGACGGGGCCCGCGCCCGTGCCCACCACTTCCTGGAGAACCTCTCGTGACCCCCACCCGGCCGGCGGTGACCGACTTCGGCGGCGACCACGACCGGCCGCTGCTCGTGCTCGGCCCCTCGCTCGGCACCACCGCGGCCGCCCTCTGGGAGGCAGCGGCCGCCGAACTCACCGGCCGCTTCCACGTCGTCGGCTTCGACCTCCCCGGACACGGCGGCAGCGAACCCGCCCCGCAGCCCACAATGCCCGGCCTCGCCCGGGACGTGGTGCGGGCCGTGGACGATGCCGGGGCCGAGGGCAGCACCTTCCACTACGCCGGGGACTCCATCGGAGGAGCGATCGGCCTCCAACTGCTCCTCGACGCGCCGGAACGCGTCCGATCAGCCGGACTGCTCTGCACCGGCGCACGGATCGGCACGACGGCCCAGTGGCGCGACCGGGCCCGCACCGTACGCCACCACGGCACCGAAGCCCTGCTGGAGACGGCCCCCGCACGCTGGTTCGGCCCCGGCTTCCGCACCGCGCAGCCCCGCCGCGCGCAGGCCCTGCTCGACTCGCTGCGAGCCACCGACGACCACAGCTACGCCGCCCTGTGCGAAGCACTGGCCACGTTCGACGTCCGTAGCCGCCTGGCCGGCATCGCCGCACCGCTGCTCGCCGTCGCCGGGTCCCACGACGCGGCCACGCCCACCTCGGGGCTCCGCCACCTTGCCGAGGGCGTCCCGCGCGGGCGGCTCGTCGAACTCGACGGCGTCGGCCACCTCGCCCCCGCCGAACGGCCGCGGGAGGTGGCGGCGCTCCTCGCGGACCACGCCACCGCGCCCGCGGCCGCCGACCCGACGACCGGGGCGGTGCGTGCGGCCGGCATGCGGGTGCGGCGCGAAGTCCTCGGCGACGCCCACGTCGACCGCGCCTCGGCCGCCGCCACCGACTTCACCACCGACTTCCAGCAACTGATCACGCAGTACGCCTGGGGCGGCGTGTGGACACGGCCCGGCCTCGCACGGCGCGACCGGTCGCTGATCACGCTGACCGCCCTGGTGGCCCGCGGACACCACGAGGAACTCGCCCTGCACGTCCGGGCGGCGCGGGCCAACGGCCTGACGGCCGACGAGATCAAGGAACTGCTCCTGCAGACGGCCGTCTACTGCGGCGTCCCCGACGCCAACACCGGCTTCCGCATCGCGCAGCGGGTGCTCGACGACATGGCGGAACCCGCGACCCCCCAACCCCCGCCGGAACAGGAGAGCTGATGCCGTCCCGCTTCCGCCCGTTCCCTCCCGGAGCCACTCCCGACGTGTGCGCCGCGCCCCAGGGGGCCGCACGATGAGGGAGATCTGCGACGACGCCGCCACCGCCGTGCGCGGGGTCCGGGACGGCTCCACCGTGCTGATCGGCGGGTTCGGCCGGGCCGGACTCCCCTTCGCGCTCATCGACGCCCTCCGCGAATCCGGGGCGGGCGACCTGACCGTCGTCAACAACAACGCCGGCAACGGCACGACAGGACTGGCCGCGCTGCTCGCCGCAGGACAGGTCCGCAAGGTGATCTGCTCCTTCCCCCGGCAGAAGGACTCCGACGTCTTCGACGCCCTCTACCGCGCGGGGAAGGTCGAACTCGAGGTCGTGCCCCAGGGCAGCCTCGCCGAACGGATCCGCGCGGCGGGCGCCGGCATCGGCGGCTTCTACACCCCGACCGGGTTCGGCACCCCGCTCGCCGAGGGCAAGGAGACCCGCAGCATCGATGGCCGCGACCACGTCCTCGAGCTGCCGATCCGCGGGGACGTCGCCCTCGTGCGCGCGCGGGCGGCCGACCCGATGGGCAACCTGGTGTACCGCAGGACCGCACGCAACTTCGGCCCGGTCATGGCCGCGGCCGCGACCCTGACGGTGGCCGAGGTGACCGAGGTCGTGCCGCTGGGCGCACTGGACCCCGAGGCCGTCGTCACCCCAGGAATCTACGTGGACCGGGTGGTGAGGGCCGGACCGTACCCGGCCGGTGAGGAAGGGGCCGCATGAAGGAGAACACCGTCCGCGAGCACACCGATCGCGGCCCGCTCGACCGCGACGGGATCGCACGGCTGGTCGCCCGCGACATCCCGCGCGGCGCGTTCGTGAACCTCGGCATCGGCCGGCCGACGAAGGTCGCGGACCATCTCGTGCCGGAGCAGCAGGTCGTGCTGCACACCGAGAACGGCATGCTGGGCATGGGCCCGCCCGCGCACGGCGACGACATCGACCCCGACCTGATCAACGCCGGGAAGGCACCCGTCACCGAGCTGCCCGGCGCCTCGTACTTCCACCACGCCGACTCGTTCGCGATGATGCGCGGCGGGCACCTCGACGTCTGCGTCCTGGGGGCCTACCAGGTGTCGGCCGGCGGTGACCTCGCGAACTGGCACACCGGCGCGCCCGACGCGATTCCGGCGGTCGGCGGGGCGATGGACCTCGCGACCGGCGCGAAGGACGTCTACGTGATGATGTCGCTGTTCGCCGGGGACGGCACGGCGAAACTGGTCCGGACGTGCACCTACCCCCTCACCGGTGTCGGTTGCGTCTCCCGGATCTACACCGATCTGGCGGTCTTCGAGATCACCGGAGGCGGAGTGGCGGTGCGTGAGACGTACGGCATCGGCGTGGACGCGCTCGCAGCCCGCCTGGAGGTGGAGCTGCGCAGCGCTTGACATCCTCCTTCGGCCGTACCGACGGCAGCGGGCGGCCCGCGGCGGTGTGCCGGGGCCGCCCTGCGGCGGGAGTGCCGCTCAGTCCAGTTCGAGCAGCAGGTCGCCGCCCTCGACCTGCTGCACCTGCCCGATCGCGAGCCGGGAGACGGTGCCGGACCGCTGGGCCGTGATGGAGGCCTCCATCTTCATCGCCTCGATGGTGGCGACCGTGTCGCCCTCCGCCACCTCGTCGCCCTGGCCGACCTGGAGGGTGACCGCGCCGGCGAACGGCGCCGCGACGTGGCGGTGGTTGTCCGGGTCGGCCTTCTCCGCGACCTTCACGTCCGTCGCGACCGACCGGTCGCGGACCGACACCGGCCGCAGCTGCCCGTTGAGCGTGGTGAGCACCGTGCGGTGACCGGTCTCGTCGGCGTCGGAGATGGCCTCCAGCTCGATGAGCAGGGTGACGCCCGGCTCCAGCTCGGCCGTGTGCTCCAGATCCGGCTCCAGGCCGAAGAAGAAGTCCTTGCTGCTCAGCACGGAGGTGTCGCCGTAGGCGTCGCGGTGGGTGCGGAACTCCTTGTCGGGCCCCGGGAAGAGCAGCCGGTTCAGGGTGCCGCGCCGGTCCTTGCGCAGCCCGTCCCGGTCCTCCTCCGACAGCGGCACCGACTCCGCTCCGGGCTTGCGGCCCTGCAGGGCGCGGGTGCGGAACGGCTCCGGCCAGCCGCCGGGCGGGTCGCCCAACTCGCCGCGCAGGAAGCCGATCACGGAGTCCGGCACGTCGAACCGGCCCGGCTCGGCCTCGAAGTCCGCCGGCTCGACGCCCGCGCCGACCAGGTGCAGCGCGAGATCGCCGACCACCTTGGACGACGGCGTGACCTTCACCAGCCTTCCCAGCATCCGGTCGGCCGCCGCGTAGCAGTCCTCGATCAGTTCGAACCGGTCGCCCAGCCCCAGCGCGATCGCCTGCTGACGGAGGTTCGACAACTGACCGCCGGGGATCTCGTGCCGGTACACCCGGCCGGTGGGGGAGGGGAGCGCCGCCTCGAAGGGCGCGTAGATCTTGCGGACGGCCTCCCAGTACGGCTCCAGGTCGCCGACCGCGCCCAGGTCCAGGCCGGTCGCCCGGTCGGTGTGGTCGGTCGCGGCCACCAGCGCGGACAGCGAGGGCTGGCTGGTCGTGCCCGCCATGCTCGCGACGGCCGCGTCCACCGCGTCCACGCCCGCGTCGATGGCGGTGATCAGCGTCGCGAGCTGGCCGCCCGCGGTGTCGTGGGTGTGCAGGTGCACCGGCAGGTCGAACCGTTCGCGGAGCGCCGTCACCAGCTTCCGCGCGGCCGGCGGACGCAGCAGGCCCGCCATGTCCTTGATGGCCAGCACGTGCGCCCCGGCCTCGACGATCTCCTCGGCGAGCCGCAGGTAGTAGTCCAGCGTGTAGAGCTGCTCGGCCGGGTCGGACAGGTCGCCGGTGTAGCAGAGCGCGACCTCGGCGAGCGAGGTGCCCGTCTCCCGGACGGCCTCGATGGCGGGGCGCATCTGCGACACGTCGTTGAGGGCGTCGAAGATGCGGAAGACGTCCATCCCGGTCTCCGCGGCCTCCGCGACGAAGGAGTGGGTGACCTCCGTCGGGTACGGCGTGTAGCCGACGGTGTTCCGGCCGCGCAGCAGCATCTGGGTGCAGATGTTGGGGGCCGCCTCGCGCAGCGCGGCCAGCCGCTCCCACGGGTCCTCGGCCAGGAACCGCAGCGCCACGTCGTAGGTGGCCCCGCCCCAGCACTCCAGGCTCAGCAACTGCGGGACGGTGCGCGCCACGTGGGGGGCGACGGCCAGCAGGTCCCGGGTGCGCACCCGGGTGGCCAGCAGCGACTGGTGGGCGTCGCGGAAGGTGGTGTCGGTGACGGCCACGGCCTCCTGCTGCCGCAGCCGCTCGGCGAAACGCTCCGGGCCGAGTTCGCGCAGCAGCTGCCGCGAGCCGTCCGGTGCCGGGGCGTTCAGGTCGGCGGCCGGCAGTTTCAGGGCGGGGTCGGCGACCTCCGGCCGCGGGCCGTGCGGGCGGTTCACCGTGACGTCGGCCAGGTAGTGCAGCATGCGGGTGCCGCGGTCGGCGGGCTTGCGGGCGTGCAGCAGCTCCGGGTGCTCGTCGATGAAGGAGGTGCTGATGCGGCCCGCCTCGAAGTCGGGGTGGTCCAGCACCGAGGCGAGGAAGGGCAGGTTCGTCGCCACACCGCGGATGCGGAACTCGGCGATGGCACGCCGCGCGCGCCGTACCGCGGTCGTGAAGTCCTGCCCGTTGCAGGTGAGTTTCACCAGCATGGAGTCGAAGTGCGCGCTGGTCTCCGCACCCGTGTGGGTGGTGCCGCCGTCCAGCCGCACGCCGGGACCGCCCGGTGAGCGGTAGGCGCTGATGTGGCCGGTGTCGGGGCGGAAGCCGTTGGAGGGGTCCTCCGTGGTGATGCGGCACTGGAGCGCCGCACCGGAGGTCCGGATGTCCTCCTGCACGAAGCCCAGTTCGGGCAGGGTGGCGCCGGCGGCGACACGGAGCTGGGAGATCACCAGATCGCGTCCGGTGACCTGCTCGGTGACGGTGTGCTCGACCTGGATGCGCGGGTTCATCTCGATGAACACGTGGCGGCCCCGCTCGTCGAGCAGGAACTCCACGGTGCCCGCGTTGACGTAGCCGATGTGGCGGGCGAAGGCCACGGCGTCGTCGCAGATCCGCTGCCGCACCTCGGGGTCGAGGTTCTGCGCGGGCGCGATCTCGATCACCTTCTGGTGGCGGCGCTGCACCGAGCAGTCGCGTTCGTAGAGGTGGACGACGTTGCCCTCGGCGTCGGCGAGGATCTGTACCTCGATGTGCCGCGGGTTGACCACGGCTTCCTCGAGGAAGACGGTCGCGTCGCCGAACGCCGACTCGGCCTCGCGCATGGCCGCCTCGATGGCCTCGCGCAGCTTGTCCGGCTCCTCGACGCGCCGCATGCCGCGCCCGCCGCCGCCCGCGACGGCCTTGACGAACACCGGGAAGCCGATGTCGTCCGCCCCAGCCGTCAGGGTGTCGACGTCGTCGGACGGTTCGGAGGAGCGCAGCACGCTCACCCCGGCCTCCCGTGCCGCGGCCACCGCCCGTGCCTTGTTCCCCGTCAGCTCCAGCACGCGGGAGGGCGGCCCGACGAACGCGATGCCGCTCTCCTCGCAGGCCCGCGCGAGGCCGGGGTTCTCCGACTGGAAGCCGTAGCCGGGGTAGATCGCGTCGGCGCCGGCCTTCCGGGCCGCACCGATCACGTCCTCGACGGACAGGTAGGCGCGCACCGGGTGTCCGGCTTCGCCGATCTGGTACGCCTCGTCGGCCTTGGCCCGGTGCAGCGAGTTGCGGTCCTCGTAGGGGTAGACGGCGACGGTGGAGACGCCGAGTTCGTAGGCGGCGCGGAACGCCCTGATGGCGATCTCGCCCCGGTTGGCCACGAGCACCTTGCGCAACATACGGCTCCCTGCTCTCTTCCGGACCGGATGCGGTGATCGTAGAGGGTGACAGCCCCCGTGACACGGGTGGCACTCAGTGCCATTTGTCACGGTGCCGGGCGAGGATGCCCGGCCGCCCGGGCGGGTACCTGCTTCTCCCGTGCCGCGGCGCTCCGGTGGCGACTGGGCCGTTCCGGCGAGTGGCTCCGGGCGCGGCGGAGCCCGGCCGTCAGGCCCGCGTGTCGCCGGCGCCGGCCGCGTAGGCGGTGAAGGCCGCCCAGCCGGAACGGGAGACGGCGAGGCCCGGACGGTCGGTGTCCTTGGAGTCCCGTACGAACACGGTGTCGGCGGCGGCCGCGACCTCGACGCACTCCGGGCCGTCGTTGCTGCTGCGGCTGCTCTTCGTCCAGTGCAAAGCCGAGCTGTCGGCGGTGGTGGTCCTGAGCGTCATGTCTCTCCCCGCACTTTCTCGATGAAGGCCAGCGATTCACGCGGTGTGAGCGCCTGCGATCGGATGATCCCATACCGCATCTCCAGAATCTGGACTTCTTTCGGCCGGGTGATGATCCGATTCGTGAGCTGCGCTTCGGTGTGGCCCACCGATCCGCCACCGCCGAGCTTGATCAGCTCCATCGGGCCGCCCAGCCCCGCGTGGTCGCCGCGGTCCGTCGGCATCACCTGGAGCGTCACGTGCCGCAGGCGCCCGACCTCCAGCACGCGTTCCACCTGGCGGCTCAGGCAGCCGCGGCCACCGACCGGACGCCGCAGCGTCACCTCCTCCAGCACGAAGGTGAACATGGGCGGCCTCGCCTGACGGAGGATCTCCTGCCGCGCCATGCGGGCGGCGACATAGCGGTCGACCTCCTCCTCGGAGAAGGCCGGCCACCGCATGCCGTACAGCGCCCGCGCGTACTCCTCCGTCTGCAGCAGCCCGTGCATGTTGTGGTTGGCGTAGAGGTTGAGCTCCACCGCGCCGGTCTCCAGCTTCGCCAGGTCACGCACCTTCTTCGGATACCGCGCCTCGGCGACGTCCTTGCGCAGCGCGGAAAGCAGGCCGTCCGCCCGCAGCGCCTCGTCGGCCCGGCCGAGGAAATCCGGCTTCGGCACCCGCCGCCCGCGCTCCACGGAGGAGACCTGTTCCAGGCTGTAGCCGATCGCCGCACCGAGCTCCGCCTGCGTCATCCCGGCGCGTTCGCGCCACAGTTTGACCAGCCGGCCGACCATGCGGACCACGGACGCCGAGTCGTCCTCCTCCCACAGTGCCGCCTCGCCCACCTCGTGCTCCGTGCCCTGCTCCACCGCCCACCTCCAGGTCCCGACCGTGCCCGACTCCCGCATCCCCGGCGCGTCGCGCTGTGCAACCCGGACAGGAACGCACCGCGGTCGTACGGTGACCCCGCGTACGGGCGGAAGTGCTGTTCAGGCTAGGAAGGTCCGCGCAGGCTGTGTGGGGTGATTCGTGGAAATTCCCCCGCAACGGGGTGTCAGTTCTCCGTGCAGCTCTCCGCCACCCGGCGCGGCGCGCGGCTCGCCCGCCGACTCGCCGTGCAGCAACTCGCCGAGTGGGGCCTGCCGTACGACTCCGCCGGGTCGAGCGCCGCCGCACACGTGGTCGCCGAACTGGCCGTGAACGCCGTGCAGCACGGCCGCGTCCCCGGCCGCGACTTCCGGCTCCGGCTCGTTCTTGCCGACGGCCACCGGCTGCGCATCGAGGTGACCGACACCCGGTGCGACCGGCTGCCGCCCGGGCCTCGGCAGCCTGCCGACGACCTGGCGGAGACCGGCCGCGGGCTGGTCATCGTGCGGGCGCTCGCCGACCGTTGGGGCGCCGAGATCGGCCCCGTGCCCTGCAAGACGGTATGGGCGGAAGTGGACCTCGACGCGACGGGGTGAACGAGAAGGAGGGCCGGTGTCCGCAGGTGGCTCGCCTTGATGTCGCCGTCGTCGGGCAGGCGGCCTCGGGGCGGCTTGCGCATCCCTGCGTCATGAGCGTCCCACCGAGGCCGTTGTTTCAGGGGCAGTGAGCTCGCCGAGGATTCGGCGTCACGGCAGCCCGCCGAGGGTGAGAAGCCTGCCACAACAATGACGCGGACCCGCGCGCGGCCGGGTCGCGGGCCCGGCCGCTATGGCACCACCCCGCTGACCCGAACCCGGCCCCCTGGCCGTGCAGACCAGCACCCCGGAACGGCCTGGAAGCCACCAGAACGCGCGACGCGTCAGCGCCCCGGCAGCCCGGGCCAGCCGCAGGCGAGCCACACGCCGACGGTTGCCTCGTCGGATGGGACGGCTGCCTCGGCGGACGACCGGGAAGTACGTGTGTTCGGATGGTCGCTCATGGCAGCGGAACCCGGTCTCAGCAGGCGAGAGCGCCAGTATGCTGGCCACGTACCGCCCGTCGAGGTCACACTGAGACTTGCCGGTCGGGATGAGGAGGTGAGAGGGATGAGCGTTGCCATCGATCACATCGGGCCCTGGACAGTCGCCGACGTCCTGGCACTGCCCGAAGACCGCACCATGCGCTACGAGCTGCTGGGGGAGTCCCTCGTAATGTCGCCCGCGCCCGGCGTCCGCCACCAGCGAGCCTCATTCCGCCTCCACGTCGCGTTGGACGCGGCCGCGCGGGCCGTCGGTGCCCCGGTGGAGATCCTGGAGGGCGTCAACGTCGTCCTGCCGTCCGGATTGGTCGTCCCTGACCTGGTCGTGGCCGACGCCGGCGCGACCGCCGAGGACCCTGTCACCGTCGACCTCGATGCCGTCCAGCTCGCCGTCGAACTCGTCTCCCCGGGCAACCGCACCATGGACCGCAAGGTCAAGCCCATGCTGTATGCGGAGGCCGCCATCCCGCACTTCTGGCGACTCGAGTTCGACCCGGCCCCGATGCTCGCCGTCTACGAACTGGAAGGCGGGCGGTACGTGGAACGGACGACCGCCCTCGCGGGCGTGACCACCCACCTGGACGCCCCGTTTCCCGTTGCAATCGACCCGGCGGGTCTCTCCCGGCAGTAGATGCCGTCTGACGGCAACCAGACCCGCCAAACGGCATACACCAGCGGACTTCCACGGACACACGGATTGGCGCTGACCTGCAAAACGCAGGTGATAAGCCCGCGACCAGCACACGTACTGTGTACTCGCTGGGCAGACGCCGGTTCTGGTTCATAACAGTGGAGGATGCCTTCCCGCTCTCCGGGACTGGAGCAGTCAGCGGTTCCAGTTCGGGAATTAGTCCCTCTTGCTCGATAAGAAGGGAATGGAGCACATCCTCACTCGTTATCACCCGAAGTATTGGGATGGCTCGGTAAAGAAAACGCAGTCCTTCTGCGATTCGAGTATGAGTGTTGATGATGTCCAAGGTGCTATCGGTCAAGTCATGCGGCGGAACCGCGATACACTGGTTCAGCGAGGCAGTCAAGACATGTATCAGATTCGCGGGAACGTCAACGGCGTCAATTACGTACTCGGCATGAAGAGAGGTTGAGTGGGCCAGTTCTATCCGGAATGACCATCATCGAAGGGCCTGAGACGTGGTTGAAATTGAGACGTTCCTGAAGGGCGCGGACGGGGGGTTCGTGCAGGTGGAAGCCTGCCGTACCCCGCCGCCCGACCTTGACTACATTGAAGGTGCCATTCGGTTGTCCGTTGATGGATTGGAGATCATCGGCACTGAAGAGTGGGACTACGTTGACCAGCTCTGGTGTTATATCGCCGAGATGGTGACGAAAATGCAGTCGTCGGGTTACGCGGAGACATATTTCCCGGATCAGCCGATCAAGCTCTCTTTTCGGGCCGCAGGGTCTCGCGTCTTGGTGACCGCCAAGATTGGCGAAGAAACGAAGACGGTGAATGCTTCATTCGCAGATTTCCTGGGGGCTGTCAAAGCGGCTGGAATGATCTTCTTCAGGGAGATGTCCGAGCTTGTCCCGGCTAATTCGTATGCCGAGGCGCAGCAGGAGCTGTCAGTTTGAACGAGCCAGAGGCCCCGCCGGGAATTCTTGAATTCGGCGGGGACTCTGGGGCTCTTGACGGCAGTAGTTGACGGCAACGTCAACGGACGGGGGCTGCGCAAGGCGGCGGTCGTTGCCGTCGGAGCGTGCCGCCTTGGGGTACCCCGGGCTGCCGAGCGCGGTGCTGAGTGTGTCGATGGCGTCGTGCTGGAGGCGGAGCCGGACGTGGGCGTAGACGGTGGCGGTGACGAGGATGTGGGCGTGGCCGAGGAGTTCCTTGATAACGACGAGTTCGACGCCCGGAGCAGAGTGGCGGTCGAGTGGCGGAAGTCGTGAAATCGGATGCGGCGGGGGCCGGCCTTGCGGAGGAGCGTTGTGAAAGCGACTTCGGCTTCTGGAAGCGCTCTTCCGGGAACCCTGAGGAAGTCTTCGACAACCTTGCTGAGGGTGCCACCCGACCTTGTCGTGAGCCCTGACGGATTGCGGTTCCGTGAGGAGTTGCTGACAAGGTGGCCAGATGTGGACGACGTTCTGGAGCCGTCTCGATTCGCGGTCGATCGTCAGCCTGGCGATCTCCTTGCGGGCGTGGTCGTAGTCGAAGCGGGCGCGGGAGAGCAGGTGCTGCAGCCGGTGCGGATCCGGATGCCCGAGCGCCTCGGCGAGGGTCCAGCAGTTGCGGGTCTCCCGCTCCAGCAGCAGACCGGCGGTCAACTGCCGGGCCGCCTCACGGCTTCCCACCGCGCGAAGCAGCCTGAGATCGCGTCCATCGCGGCCCCGAACACATCCCATGCCCCGAACCACCCCTCCGTACCCGTCTTGAACTGGGCAAACCCCCGAACTGCAACCGCCGTGTCAGAGCCCGGAAGGCTCGTCCGGCAGTTCTTCGGCCCCGTTCAAGGGGCCCCGCCCCGGGCGCGGCCACCCCGCCGCCCGCCCGTCGGCGTGCCGCAGGCAGGGCAGTCGGGGCGTGCGGCGAACCGGTGCAGCACCGGCTCACCGGGCGTCATGAGGTTCAGGCCGAAGCGGAACCCGGGCCGCACGGGCGGAACCCCGGTCAGCAGCGTGAGGCTCGCGTGGGCCAGCAGGAGGCCGGACAGTCCGGCCGTCACCGCGCTGGCGGGGTTCCACGGCATCCGCGGGGAGGCGAGTTCCTCGTCGCTCCCGCAGGGGAGCCGGAGGTCCCGCCGCTCGACCTCTCCCGCCCGCAGGCACTCCCAGCAGGCGCCCCGTCCCGGTGCGTGCACTCCCACCGTCACCAGCGGGCCGCGGTAGCCGGCATCCACCCAGGGCGTACCCGAGGCCAGACACGTCCGGTTGGCCCACCTGCGGATCTCCGGCGGCCGGTCGGCGGCCACCACCAGCAGGTCGTAGCCGCGGTCACCCCGGTCCCGGCCGTCACCGCTCTCCCCTCCGCGTACCCGGCCCGACCCGGACGGGGCGTCCAGCAGCGCGGCGAGACCGTCGGCGTCCGCGACCTCGCGCTGCTCCCCGGTGACGACCACATCGGAGTTGAGCGCGCGGAGCGTCGCGAGCGCCGCGTCGACCTTCGGTGCACCGATGTCCTTCTCCCGGTACAGCGGTTGCCGGTTCAGGTTCGACAGCTCCACCACGTCCGGGTCGACGCAGTGCAGGTGCCCGACCCCCGACGACACGAGCGCCTCGGCCGCGTACCCGCCCGTCCCGCCCACTCCCACCAGGAGCACCCGGGCTTCGCGCAGCGTGCCCTGGACGTCCCAGGGGCCCGTCCGCGGAGTGAGGTCCATCCAGCGCGCCAGGGTGGCGCCGCGGCCGTACCGCTCGCGCTCCCGCCGGGTGAGGTCCCTCGGCGGCGCTGCGCCCGCGTCCTCGACGAATCCCGCGGCGAGCAGGTCCTCCATCGCCTGCACGACGTCCTCGGCGGAGACGCACGGGTGCGCCGCGGCCACCTCGTCGCGGACGCCTCGCGGTGTGCGGGAGCCGTCCATCGCCTCCACGAGCGTCCAGATCCAGCCTCCGGGGTCCGCCACCTCCGCACCGATGCCGTGCACGACGCTGCCGATCCGCACGTTCCCTTCCGACGTGCGGTACGCCCGGTGCTCCGGCTTCACCCGTGGCCGTCGCATCGCCCCTGTCGTCACTCTCACCGGCGCCCCCTCCGCGACGTGAAGCAACCTTGACACCCTGCACACCCCGGAAGACTCTTGACAAGACGTCGCCGCCCGAGCTGCGGCGACGCGCGCATCCGGGTCACCGACGTGCCGGAAGGGGGGAATCATGGCGAAGAGAATCGAACTGCGCCCGCTGGACAAGAAGGAGACGACGGGGGACAGCAACCAGCAGGGCAGCTGACGTTCCGTCCCACGGCCGCGGTACCGCCGAGCCGCGACCGTGGGTTCCGGCCGGTCTTCCGGCATCGCCCGGGACTCCCCCCACTGTTCGACCGGAAGACTGGTGGTGAACCACTCGTGAACGGGCCGGTCCCCCCATCCGCCCCGGTGCCCCGCAGGCCTGCCTGGGACCGGCACCCCACGGTCGACGAAGTCGTCGACGCCGCGCGGACCCTGGCCGCCGAGCGCCCGGAACTGTGCCGCATGCGCGACATCGGCGCCTCCCGCGCCGGCGAACCGCTGCGCCTGCTCTCCGTGGGCCGAGGGAGGCACAACTGCCTCGTCGTCGCAGGGCCGCACGCGAACGAACCGGTCGGCGGCGCGACCGCCGTGGCACTCGCACGGCGCGTCGTGGACGACCCCTCCCTCCACACCGAGGCGGAGGCGACCTGGCACTTCCTCCTCTGCCTCGACCCGGACGGCACGCGCCGGAACGAGAGCGCACCGTCCGTTCCGGGGACCTTCCTCGGGGAACACCTCGGCTTCTTCCGGCCCACGGGCGCGGAACAGCCCGAGTGGGCGCCGGCCGTACGCAAACCCGGTGACGCACTCCCCGAGTCGCGCGCCCTGTTCGCACTCATCGAGGACCTGCGGCCGTTCCTGCAGTGCTCGTTGCACGGGCACGACATCGGCGGCAGCTGGGTACAGCTCACCCGCGACCTGCCCGGACTGGGCGAACCGTTCGCCAAGTCCGCCGCGATGGCCGACATCCCCGTCGAGCACGGGGCCTTCGACACCCTGCTGTGGTCCTCCGCCGAACCCGGCGTGTGCCTGGCGCCCCCCTCGCGGGTGCGTGAGCGGTTCCCCGCGCTCGTCGAGGACGTCGACCGCTCCACCTGGGGCGCACCGCACCGCTACGGCGGCCTGACCGCGGCCGTCGAGGTGCCGACGTGGGCCAGCCGCCTGGTCGAGGACGCCGCTGCGCACCCCGCCCCGTCCGCCGCCCTGCGGGAATGCGCCGCGCGGCTCCGGGACGGCGGCAGAGCGGTACGCGGACTCCTCGCCGAGGCACACACCCATGGCGGTCTGCCGGACGGGCCGGTGCACCGGGCGGTGCAGGCCGCACTGGCGGGATGCGACGGCCTGGCACACGAGTGGGAGCACCTGGCGGGCCACGATCCGTACGAGGTGCTGCCGATGCTGACCGAGGGCCACCTGCTGTCGTCCGAGGGGCTGGCGCGGCGTCTTCCGCTCCGGGCGGCCGTCATGCTCCGGCGCCTCGTGGACACCGACGGCGGGGCGGCCGTCCGGCACCTGCGGGACCGGGCGGGTGCCTTCGCCGCGCTGCAGAGCCGGGCGCTGGAGCGGAGGTTCCGGGCCCGCCCGGTGCCGGTCGGGCATCAGGTGCGCCACCAGGGGCAGACGGTCGTCGAGGTCTTCCGGCGGGCGCTCCCTCCGCGGTGACCGCGGTGACCGCGGTGCTCCGCTGCGGGGAAGCGGGCGCCGTCAGCGGTCGCCGGACTTCCGCAGCCGGTCCAGTTCCGCGCGGTGCGGCACCGCCGCCTGCGCTCCGGGGCGGGTGACGGTCAGGGACGCGGCGAGGACGGCATCGGCGACGGCGGTGTCCTCGTCGCTGCCGTGCGCGAGGGCGGCCGCCAGGAAGCCGGCGAAGGCGTCGCCCGCGCCCACGGTGTCCGTCGCCCGCACCCGGGGAGCCGGGTGGGCACGAGGAGGTCCGCCCCGGGACGCCAGGGCGCCGCGCGCGCCGAGCGTCGCCACCACCAGGCAGTCGTTGCGGCGAGCGAGGTCGCGGACGCGGTCCTCGGCCGACGCGTTGCCGCCGCCGTGCGGGTCGGCCGCGGCGAGCAGGCGCGCCTCGTGCTCGTTGACGAGCAGCACATCGACCTCGGCGAGCGGGAGGGCACCGTTCTCCGGTACCGGCGCAGCGTTGAGCACCACGGTCGCCGAGCGGGCAGCGGCCGACCGGACGACCCGCCGCACGACGGGCAGCGGTACCTCGCACTGCACCAGCAGCACGTCGTCCGGGCCGAGGTGTGCGCATGCGGCTGCGGCGTCCTCCTCGCCGAGCGAGGCGTTCGCGCCGGAGGTGACGGCGATCAGGTTCTCGCCACCCTCCTCGACCAGTACGACGGCGGTGCCCGTCGGGGCGTCCGGGCAGCGGCGCACGCTCCGGACGTCCACGCCCGCCCGGGTGAGGGCGTGCACCAGCAGGTCGCCGCCCTCGTCGGTGCCGCAGGCCCCGACCATGCGCACCGCGGCGCCCGCGCGGGCACAGGCGACGGCCTGGTTGGCGCCCTTGCCGCCGGGAAGGCGCTGCAGGGTGCCGCCCGCGACGGTTTCACCGCGGCCGGGCAGCCGGGGAACGGTCGTGACGAGATCGAGGTTGAGGCTGCCGAGCACGGTGACCTCACCCATGCGCGCACCTCCCTCCGCCGCCCCGTCGCCCGAACCGGCCCTCCCGCGCGGCCGTCACGGGGCGGGCGGCAGTCCTGCGGCGCGGACCAGCGCCTCCACGGTGACGTGCCCCGCCGACAGCGCGGACGGGTCCTGCGCCGGGAGGCACCTGCCGTGCTCGGGGCTGTACTCGGTCATCACCACGCCCGCGTGGTCCGAGTCCGTCTCCGTCAGCGTGACGGCGTGCCCGTTGCGGGCGAGCGTGTCGCGGAACGCGCGGGACTCCTCCACCGGGACGGTCGGATCGCCGGTGCCGTGGAGCAGTTCCACGGGGACGGGGAAGCGCAGCCCCGACTCCACGTCCGCCACCGGGGAGGGCAGGTCCATCTCCGGCTTGTCCGGGACGTACCGGCCCGCGACGCCGACGAAGGCGGTGGGGACCCACCCGCCCGCCCGCTCGGGGCGCAGCAGGAGTCCGGCTCCGGCGAGGGCGCCGAGCGACCACCCGGCCAGCACCACGTGGTCCGTGTCCCCGCCGTATTCCGCTGCCCGGTCCCGGGTGAAGGCGATCGATTCGGTGAGGTGCTGCCAGCCGCCGTCGTCCGCCTCGGAGCTCCAGTCCGGTACGAGGACGATCATCCCCCGGGACGCCGCAGCGCGGGCGAGGGGCGCCATGGCGTCCCGTTCGCGCGGACCGCGACCGTGCCACAGCAGGACGACGGGCGCGGAGTCGGGGACCTGCGGCCGGTGGACGTCGAGCCGTTCGCCGCCGGCGCCGTAGACGATTCCGTTGTCCTCGTGCACCACCCGGTCGGTCATGCCGCGACGGTACCAACACTCGGCCGCCCGAGGCGGCGTTCGTATTCCGGCCGCAGGACGGCCCGGCCGACGGCGCCGTGGCCCCGCAGCGCCGGTACCGCCGAGGGTGGAACGCAGAGATGTGCGAGGAGTCGACCCCGGGAGTGAAAGGTGATCACTCGATCGGGTGACACTCCGGCGGTAGCGCCGTCCGACGGCCGCGACGCCGCGAACCATGCGTGGTGGCCGGAGAACCGGCCGCCACGGTCCCGCACCCGGGGCCGTACACGTTTCTGCGAAAGGACTGTGCAGCATGACACGTCTGGCGAAGTCCGCCTCCCTCGCTGCGGCCGCGGGCGCCATGATCCTCGCGGGCGCCGGAGGCGCCGCGGCGGACAGCGGTGCGCAGGGCGCGGCCATCGGCTCGCCGGGTGTGCTGTCGGGCAACGTGGTCCAGGTCCCGGTCCACATCCCCGTGAACGCCTGCGGCAACACCGTCAGTGTGATCGGTCTGCTGAACCCCGCGTTCGGCAACGCCTGCGTCAACGGCGGCGGCAGCTACTGACCCGCCCCGGGGACGGTGCCGCACGGCGCCGTCCCCGGCCCCGTGCCGCCGCGCGCGCCTCCGGTGCGCAGCCCCCGGGCACCGGCCGGGCAGCGCGGAGGCGACACGACATCGGGCGGCACCCGGAAAGGGGTGCCGCCCGATGCCCGTGCGGAGCCGGGTCAGCTCTCCCGGCGGTCGCGGATCTCCTCCGCGAGGGCCTCCTGCGCCTCGCGCGCGGCCGGCAGCGACGCCATCCGCGGCATCAGCTGCGAGGTCAGCAGCGTGGTCAGCGCCGAAGTGTCGGTGCCGGCACCGGAGCTGTCGGTGCGGACCACGACCGGCTGCGGGGCCGAGCCCGCGAGCTTCGCCCCCACCTCCAGCTGGCGGCGCGCCAACTCGTACTGCAGGACCGCGCGGTTGTCCCGGTAGGCCTGCGCGAGACGCCGCTGCGCGCGGGCCTCGTTCTCCGCGGAGATCAGACCGCTGCGGCCCCGCGTCTCGATCTCGAAACGCACCTTCTGCGCCTCGGTCTCCTGCTCCTCCAGCAACTGGGCGACCCGCTCGCGCGCCTGGTTGAGCGCCGCCTTCACCTCGACGATGCGGGCGTCGCGCACCTTCTTCGCACGCTCGATGTCCATGCCGAGGCTGTCGATGCGGCGCTTGCGGGTCAGGCCCCACTCCTGCTCGTACGCGGTGCGCTCCTTGGCGACCCGCTCACGCGTCGACAGGTGCTGCTGGTACTGCGCGGGCAGCTGCACGTCCGGAATGTTGGAGCCGGTGATGCGGACGCCGTACCGGTCGAGCTGCCGGTTGAGCAGGTCCTGCATGTCGGCGACGTCCGAGCCGCGCAGGTCGTACGCCCGCTCGGTCTGCACCTGCCGGCCCCGCTGCCGGATGGCGTCCTGCACGGCGCTGGAGAGCACGAGGTCGAAGTTGCCCGCGCCGATCGACCGCACGAACTGCACGGCGTCGACGATGCGGAACTTCAGGAAGAACTCGATCGACCGCAGCGGCACGTTCTCCCGCGTCGGGCAGGCCACGACGGGCGCCGAGTACGGGATCTCCGTCGCGGTGTCCACGACGAAGTCGACCCGCGACCACGGGTGCCAGAGGTAGTGACGGCCCGGGTCCAGCGTGCGGACGATGGCGCCGTAGCGGGTGAGGATGCCGTTCGTGCCCTGCTCGATCTCGACGATCGACGAGCGCCACCACCACAGGCCGCTCACGAGCAGGAACAGCACGCCCAGCACGTACGCGACGGTGGCGAGGGCGCCGAACGCCACCTCGCCGGCCCCGGTGTCGGCGTCCTGCAGGGTGAGCATGACGCCGGTCAGCAGGGAGAACACCGCGAGCCACATCGGCAGCATCCACCAGACGCGCCGGGTGTGCCGGGGGATGATGACCGGCACGATCGTGCCCGCCTCGCCGCCGCGCAGCAGGCGCGGGACGTCGCTCCAGGGAGCGACCTCCTCCGTGATGACCGACCTGCGGTTCTGCGTGGCGCTCACTGGTCCCCCTCCTCGCTGTCGTCGACGCGCGGCGCGTGGGTCACGGCGCCGTCCGCGGCGGATTCCGCCTGGCCCTCGTCGGCGACGGCCGCCGTCGGGTCCGTCTCGCCCGGCACGGTGGGCCGTTCCGCCTCCCGCAGGGCGCGGATCTCCGGTTCCCGCTCCGCGATACGGGCCGAGACCTCCTCCAGCCGGGACCGCACGGCGGCCATGTCGTCCTCGGAGAACAGCTCCTCGCCGCGCTCACCGATCAGTTCGTGGGCGAGTGCCAGGAAGTCGACGCCCGCGGCGCCGTCGGCCTGGCCGGAACCACCGATGCGGACCAGGCGTGGCAGGTGGCCCGCCACGCCCTCGAGGGTGTCCAGCACCTGCTGCCGGTAGCGGTACTCCAGGATCTCCGGGGCCTCCGCCGCGGTCACCGCACGGATGTCCAGGGCCTGCGCCTCCAGCAGCGCGGCGTTCGCCTTCGCCTCCGACTCCGCCTGCACGTACCGCTGGTTGGCCAGCGCGTGGGCGCGGTTGGTCTCGCGCTCCACCGCGGTGTCCATCTGCGCCTGGTACTGGGCGATCTCCGCCTGGATCGCGGACAGCGTCTCCTGGCTGCCGGCGAGCTCCTTGGTGAGGTCGCCCTCGTCCTGCTCCTTGCGCAGCTGGAGCGCGTACTCGTGGGTGTAGGCGTCCTTCGCCATCCGCACCATCTCGGGCGCGGCGAGGTCCATCCGGTAGCCGCGGTCGGACGGTTCGGCGTGCGTGATGTTCGCGTTCGTCAGTTCGACCGCCGGGAGGAACTGGTGGTTGAGCTGCTCCAGGAGCCGCCCGGTGTCCTCGCCGACCATGTCGTAGATCCCGGAGGCCTCCTGCTCGTAGATGAGGCTGCGGATGGTCTCGCTGACGGCGTTGTTCAGCTTCTCCTCGAAGCCGCGCACCGCGCCGAGGGTGTAGACGAACTCCTCGGGGTCCCGGATCCGGAACTGGATGAACAGGTCGATGGAGGCCTTCACGCCGCCGCGGGTCGGGGCCTCCCGCACCGGTGCGTTGAACGGGTACTCGCGGGTGGTGTTGACGATGTAGGACACGCGCTTGAAGGGGCTGATGAGCACGACCCGTCCGGGCCCGACGATCTTCTCCAGCTTCCCGAAGCGCGTGATCAGGGCGTGGCTGCCGTCCGGCACCATCACCATGCCCTGCCGCCACCACACGAACGCGACGGCGCCCACGGCCATCACCCAGTAGTGCAGCCCGAACAGGGGATGGGTGAGCGTGCCGATGCCCGTCGCCCCGGAGGTCGCGGCGGCGATCGAGGACCCGATGATGCCGATGACCAGCAGCAGCGACACCGGCAGCATGCTCAGGAACGACCGGCCGCGCGGAATCACCATCGGGCAGATCGCGTGGACCTTGCGGCGGCCCTCGCGCTGCTGCCTGCTGCGGTTGAGCGCCTCACCGGCCTCGCTGAGCGGAACCGTCTCCTCGGACATCACCGTGTCGATGTCGCCGGCCTGTTCCCTGGCCGCCGGGAAGTCCGCCGGATCCATCCCGTCCTGGCGGGGCGGCCCTTCGCCTTCCGAAGTCTCCTCCGGGGGCGGCGCCTCGCCGCCGCCCGCGCCGGCGTAGCGGCGCAACTCGCTCTCCGCGACGGAGCGCGGGTTCTCGCCCTGGGCGACGGCCCGGGCGGCCCTTCGTAGTGTCTGGCCGTGTGAAGCCACGAACTCCCCCTGTCGTGTGATC
Source organism: Streptomyces callyspongiae (assembly GCF_047200695.1). Lineage (NCBI taxonomy): Bacteria > Bacillati > Actinomycetota > Actinomycetes > Kitasatosporales > Streptomycetaceae > Streptomyces > Streptomyces callyspongiae. Next base: position 12,915 of record NZ_JBJZOM010000008.1, on the reverse strand, counting down.
TCGGTCTGCGGCTCCCCATCCCACACCATGCATTCCAGCCAGAGACAGCGGGGCGCGCCGATCGTGACGCGACCGGTACGGGACGAGGGGAGGCGCGGACGTCTCGGCTCTCCTTCTCCGACGCACCCGGGCCTTTCAGGGTTGAGAGGGGTGGTCCGGACGGAGGCGTCGGCCGCCACGGAAGGGAGCGGGCGCCGGTTGCGTGGTGGGGGAGTGGCCGGAAACGACACCGCCCGGCGTCCCCTTCACGGGGAGCCGGGCGGCGTGCGATGCGCGGGGCGGTCGGGTCAGAGGGTGACGCCGTTCGCCCGCAGGTACTCGACCGGGTCGATGTCCGAGCCGTAGTCCGGGCCGGTGCGCACCTCGAAGTGCAGGTGCGGGCCGGTGCTGTTGCCGGTGGTGCCGACGGCGCCTATGGCCTGGCCGGCCTCGACCCGCTGACCGGCCGAGACCGACAGCGAGGAGAGGTGGCCGTACTGGCTGTAGCGGCCGTCGTCGTGCTGGATGACGATCTGGTTGCCGTAGGCACCGCCCCAGCCGGCGGAGACGACCGTGCCGTTGGCGGCGGCCTTGACCGTGGTGCCGGTGGCGGCGGCGAAGTCCACACCGGTGTGGTAGCCGCTGGACCAGCTGCTGCCCGCCTGGTGGTACGGGGTGCTGGTGGGGGCGTCGACCGGTGCGGAGAAGCCGCTGGCCGCCGAGTCGGCGGAGGTGGTCTCGGTCTCGGTGGATCCGGCCTTGCTCTCCGACGCCTCGTTGCCGGAGTCCTTGCTCCCGGCCTTCGTGTCGGCGGTCTTCTTCGCGGAGCTCTCCGACGTGCTCTTCCCGGTCTTGCCCGAGTCGCCCTTGCCGGATTCGGCGGCGTTCAGCGTGAACTCCTGGCCGGGGAAGATGAGGTCGGGGTTGCCGCCGATGACCTCGCGGTTGTCCTCGTACACGGTGTGCCAGCCACCGTCGACGTCGTGGGAGCGAGCGATCTGGAAGAGCGTGTCGCCGCTGACCACGGTGTAGCTCGAGGGGGCGATCTTCCGCGAGTCCTCGGAGCGGGAGGCCTTCTTCGGGGCGGATCGGGCGGTGTCCTCGGACTGCGGGGCGGCCGAGGCCGCGTCGCCGCTGCCGTCCGGGTCGACATCCGGGGCGCCGCTGTTCTGCTGCAGGCCGGCCTGCGGGCCGCAGACGGGCCAGGCGCCCGGCCCCTGCTGCGCCAGCAGCTTCTCGGCCGCGGCTATCTGCTGGTCCTTGGTGGCCAGGTCGGCGCGCGGCGCGTACGCGGTACCGCCCGCGGCCTCCCAGCTGGACTGGGTGAACTGCAGGCCACCGAAGAAGCCGTTGCCGGTGTTGATGCTCCAGTCGCCGCTGGACTCGCACTCCGCGACCTTGTCCCAGGTGTCGACGGAAGCTGCCTGGGCCCCGCCCGCGGTGGCGAGGGGGAGGGCGATGCCGGCGCCGCCCGCGGTCAGGGCGAGAGCGGTGGCGCGGCGGGCGAAGCGCTGGGTCTTGGGGCGACGATGACGTCCACGTGCAGACATGCTGATGGTCCTCTCCGACGCCTGCGAGGTGAGCTGTCGGGTTCGGGCTGGAGTTGCCCGGTCGCCTGCGCGAGCGCCACGAGCGGCGCGCTCACTGCGACTTCACCCCTAGCCGTTCCGGGCACACGGACTCCCGGCGCGGCACTTACCTGGGTCCCCCACTCCTGCCGTTCATGGGTCACGGGTGGCACCTGCACCGGGCGGCAGGACTCGGCGTCCCGGTTCAGGTCCGCCGCTCAGCGCGACGGCGTGGGAACCAAAGCACATCGGTTTCGCCGACGGCAAGAAAACGGACAGCGCGGAAGATCGTCACAAAGGCTTCACGGGCTCTCGACGCGACGGTCCGCTCCGTTCCGTTTTCGCTCGGTTGTGTCGATCTTCCCTCTTGTGGCGCGAAGTGGGCGCGTGACCAGGGATGTTGAGAAGGGCCCATCGAAAGGGCGGGCGCGAATGACTCCGTATCGTGACCGCGGTGTTATTCGCGTCACGCCCCCAATGGCAAACCCGTATCTACGGGTGCGGAGTGATGCAAAACGGGCCAGACGGGCAAAAGGTGCCTTCTGTCTTTTCGTCGCTTCCACTCCACAAAGGTGGCAACTGGCGCGCGTTGGCGTGAAACGGGGCTCGGGTGCCGTCGCGTCAGCCGAGGGCGTCGAAGCGCACCCCGGTCAGGTCCTCGGAGAGACCCCACAGCCGTTCCGCCGTGGAGTCGTCCCGCGTCCACGGAGCACGCCACGACCGGCCCGGCCCACCGCGCAACCCCAGGACCCTCGGCCCGGTGAAACTGTCGGGCACGACCTCCTCCGACGTCGCCGCGTACAGGGTGGCGGCGGCGCCCAGCTCGGCGGGGGAGCCGACCGCCGCGTTCGCCAGGCGCATGAACCGCTCCCCGACGCGGTCACCGGCCAGGCGCGGCCCCTTCGTCTGCAGTTCGGTCGCCGAGTACCCGGGGTGGGCCGCTGCGGCGATCAGGTCCCGGCCGTTGACGCGGCGCGCCAACTCGTGCGTGAAGAGCAGATTGGCCGTCTTGGAGCGGCCGTACGCCATCCAGCGCCGGTACCGGCGCTCGCAGTGCGGATCGCGCAGGTCGACGTTGCCCAGGACGTGCATGAGGCTGGAGACGGTCACCACCCGCGCGCCCTCCGCCGCCAGCAGCCGGTCCATGAGCAGGCCCGTCAGGGCGAAGTGGCCGAGGTGATTGACGCCGAACTGCATCTCGAAGCCGTCGGCGGTCCTCGCATGCGGGACCGCCATGAGGCCCGCGTTGTTCACCAGCAGGTGCAGCGGCTCGTCCGGGAGTGCCGCCGCGAACGCCCGGACGCTCTTCAGATCGGCGAGGTCGAGCTGCCGCAGTTCCGCATCGGCCTCCGGCACCTCGGACAGCAGCCGGGCCAGCGCCTGCTCGCCGCGGCCCCGGCTCCGGCATCCCAGCACCACGCGGCAGCCCCGCCGCGCCAGCTCGCGGGCGGTGACATAGCCCAGACCGCTGTTGGCCCCGGTCACCACCGCGGTGCGACCGCCCTGCCCGGGGATCCTCCGTGCCGTCCAGCCCATGACGTCTTCCGTTCCTCGTCCGTGCGGCGCGCCGTCCTGCGGCCCGGCCCCGGCCTGCCCGCGTCCTGCGGGCACAAGCCTATGACCGGCTGACGGGCGCCGCGACAACCACCCGTGCGGCATGCTGGAGGCATGTACTCCGAGCGCCCGTCGCGACTCGGCGGCGGCACCGTCGTGTGGGCGCGGACGGTCACCGCGCAGGCGGCCCCCGGGCTGGTGCTGCCCGACGGATGCATGGACCTGCTCTGGAACGACGGCCTGCTCGTCGCGGGGCCCGACACCACCGCGTACGAGACCGCCGAAACGGCCGGCACCCGCTGGACGGGCGTGCGGTTCGCCCCCGGGACCGGGCCCGCGGTGTTCGGCGTGCCCGCGCACGAACTGCGCGACCAGCGGGTGCCGCTGGAGGCGCTGTGGCCGTCCGCCGAGGTGCGGCGGCTGGCCGAGGAGGTGGCGGCCGCACCCGACCCCGGGGTTGTGCTGGAACGTGTCGCCTGGCGACGGGACGCCCCCGATCCGCTGTGCGCCCCGCTGGTGGAGGCCCTGCGGCAGGGGCATGGTGTCGCGACGGCCGCCGAGGCCACCGGGCTCAGCGAACGACAGCTGCGGCGGCGCTCCCGGGAGGCATTCGGCTACGGACCCAAGACCCTTGCCCGCGTGCTGCGCATGCGGCACGCGCTGCGGCTGGCACGCGGCGGCATGCCCCTCGCCGAGGTGGCGGCGACCGCCGGGTACGCCGACCAGGCCCACCTGTCGCGGGACGTGCGGGCCCTGGCGGGTCGGCCCCTCAGCCGGCTGCTGGAGCCTCGCTGAGCGGCGCGAACAGGTCGACGGTGTTGCCGTCCGGGTCCTTCACGACGGCATAGCGCTGCCCCCAGAAGGCGTCCCACGGGGACCTGTGCCCGGTGTACCCGGCGCCGGTGACGTCGGCGTACACCGCATCCACGTCCGCCGGGGAGTCGCAGCGGAACGCCAGACTCAGGCGGCCGGTGTTCTGCCGCGGAGTCGGCCGCGACCACGCGGAGTCGAACGAGCCCACGGTGTCGTCGGTGTCCCAGGCCATCCGGAGGCCGCCCGGCAGCATCGCCTCCACATGGGGCTCGGCCTCCGCCCCGGCGGGGAGGTCCAGGCCGAGCCGACGATAGAAGGCGAGAGAGGCGGGAAGGTCGGCGGTGACGATGCCGACGAGGTCGAATCGAGGTGTCATGGGGCCGACGCTACGGCGGTCGGGGCGCGCAGGTCTTGAACGAATCGGCCATCCGGCGCCACCTGCGTCCCGCGAGCGGCGCCGGGGTGCGGCAGGGTGCGACGGCGGCACCGATCGCGATGCAGGTCGTAGACCTTGCCGCAGCGTCCGACCCGGAGTTTCGAGAACCCAGTCTGTGTTCAGCCGAAGTCGCTTATGCCGGGAGTCGGGTGGGTGCTGAGGGAATCGTCGTATGTCGGCATGTTTGTGCCGTGGGGTGATTGAGGGTCCAGCAGCCTGTTCGTCGGGTCGAAGTCGGGTGAACCGGTCGCGGGTGCGACAGGATGCACTATCCCATGCTGCAGTGGCGAAGGCAGACTGCCTGGAGCCGCCTGCGTGTTGGTTTCTGTTTCGGTCTCCTCGAAATTCTGCGAAGCGCGTTGCTCGTTCCAATCATGGTTCTTGGCGCAGGACCGCAGGTTGTCGCCGGCTGCACGAGTCCGGGCATGCAGTCCATCGAGCGCCGGTTTCCAGCTGGCCGCGATCTCTCCCAGTGCTGCGCCGATCGACCAGCCGGTGAGCGAACCGCCTGCGGTGTCCGCTTCCTTGATGGCCTTATCGGCGGGTTCTTTCATGGTGTGCGCTATGTCGTCGCAAGCTCCGGCGGAGGCGCGCAGTTCGGTCGGATCGGCGTTCAATCCCTGAGACACGCAGGTTCCTCTCCTCGTGCGACCTTCAGTGGCTTGGCAGATCAGGGGTTTCGCGGATTTACATCTGCTGCTGTTCGACGCCCGGCGGGAGCATGCAGGGGGTGCGCACCCCGAAAGAAAGACGCTGTGGTCCGGTTTGCCCGGAGCCCACGGTGTGGGCTGTGATCAGGTAGGAGTTCTCCACGTTGCGCATTTGCAGCGTCGCTGATTCGTAGGAGTTCTTGAATTGCCGGTATCCAAGTACTTTGTAGCCGTGCTGCGGGAGTTCGTGGCGGAGTTTCCTGACAACGCGAGTGTGCTCCGAGGTGGGAGCTGGAGAGTAGATGTAGTAGAAGAGACTGTACCGGCCGTCCTCGGCGACTTCATCGTTTACTCCGACGCAGTTCTCCCAGTTTACGTGAGCCGTCGGTGGAAGGAGATCGACGTCGGTGAGTCGTGCCATATAGGTGGTGTAGTCCTCCGCCCACTTCAGTGCTGCATCCTTCTTCATGCGGGGAAGTGGGGCGTTGGGGTCATCGCTCTGGGACACGCAGCCTCCGATCGACGCCAACGTGAACACAGCAAGCAACGTGTGCAGGAGTCGGCTACAAGCCGGGGATGATCCGCGTGTTTCCCGACGTGTCGGCCCCCTCCTTGGGAGCTTCCGACGGCGGTTTACCGGCGATGACTGCTCCCTGATTGTCGAGCGAGACACTTCCACGATCCCAGTAGCCGCTGTGCCCCTCGGTGTCGACCACAAAGTTGTTGCCCCCAAAGCTCTCGTCCATCGGATCCGGACCGAGTGTGAGGCCGGACGCGTGGTTGCTGACGGAGTCGTCCTCTGCTCCTCCGATCCACACGTGCTCGGGGTCCATCTGCAGATCCTCTGCCGTGCCTACCGTCATGCCGGGGCTGCCCACCACCAGAACGTCGTCCGCGCCCAGCCCCTGGCCTCCTGCGGCTGCGGCTCCGACCACCGAAGAGCCGTAGCTGTGCCCGAGAACGGTGGTGTGACTCGGGGAACCGTCATGTGAAGCCTGTGTTCCGGCCACGAACCGACGAAGGTCCGGGGCAGCGTCGTCGGCCCGCCCGGTGCCTGCGACGCTCACGTTGGCGTCGCCTCCCGTGGCCTCGGGTGCGTCGTAGCCGAACCAGGTGACCATGGCCACGTTCCCGCCGCCGGCGTGCTCCTCTGCAGCGCCCTGCAGTCTGTCGATCCGTTCGAGCTGGCCCGGCACGCTCTCCATCGTGGTGTTGGTGCCGGGCACCAGAATTCCCGTGTGCGCGGCGGTGTCCGGGTTGCCCTGCGCGACGATCGCGCGACCGTCCTCCTTCGAGTCGTATCCGAGCAGATACAACTCCTTGCCGTCCTGCGCGCTGTCTCCGGCCTCGAGCCGTTCGCTGAGCAGCGCTGCGTTCCACAGTCGCTTGTTGATCGCCCCTGAGTCCTCGCCGGGGAAGGCTTCCCGGGTGTTGCCCTCTCGCAGGAGATTGAGTTCCTGTTCCAGGGCGGTGCGGTTGGCATCGTTGCGGGTCTCTGTGGGGAGCCCGTCCGTTGCGCCGATCTGTTTCGGGTACAGCGCCTCGTACTCCTGGCGCTGCTCAGGGCTGAGGGCCTGCCACCATGTGGCTGCGGCCTTCGGATCATCTTCGGGTATCTGGGGGTCCTGGACCCCGATGGCCTTCATGGCCCGCTCGGTGTCTTCGGCCGATTCCGCCACTGCGTCGTGGCCGTACGGGTCGGTGAGAATGTCCCCGTTCAGAACAGCGAGGGCCTTCTTTCCGTCGTCGCTGGCCTTGTGGGCGTCGGCCAGTGCGTCGTCGATGCGCCCGCGATACGTGCCGAGCTGACCGCTGCGATCCATGATCATCTGTTGTGCGTCGGGATCATTGTGTGGCAGGCCGTCGGTCGTCGGATCGCTCACCCAGCCGTCGTCGTCGACCTCGTAGTGATTCTCCTCCGCACTACGCACAGCGCTACGTAGATCTGTCTGTGCTTGTTCCATCCAGAAGCGAGTCGTGTCGAGGACCGTTGCGATGGTCATGGCTTCTGTCTCGACAACGCCGATCCGGGATTCGACATTCTCCAGGTAGTACATCCCTGCATCCGCGTCGTCACCTTTCCACGTGTGGTGCAGGGGCCCGGTGACGTGTCGCCGGTGACGGTCGGTGAGCGCATCCATGGTTCTCGACAACTTCCGCCATGCTTTGACGGCCGCTTCCAGATCAGAGAAGTCCTGACTCATCAGGCGGGAGAACTCAGAAGCCATGACGGCTCCGGTTGACCATCGTCGCCCTTCGGTCGGGACGCAGCACATCGCGACAATGCCTCATAAACGATCCCCCGTTGCTTCGCTGCAATTCCCCAGCGGTGCTGCCGTCAGCCTAGCAGGGGGACCTCGCGGCGGGTTGGGTTCTCCTCTGCCATGCCGAAGCCTGCGGGAAGCAGGCTGTGGATCCCTGCGCTCGTCAGGCCGTTCGATGCTGTTGAGCCACGGCGAGCCGGCAGTCGCGGACCGCTCCGGTACTCCGACGGGCCCGCGGGGCTACGGTGGCCGCATGGCCGACAACGTCCCGGAGACCCTGACCGTCCTGACCACCATCGACAGCGCCGAGAAGGCCGAGACGCTGGCCCGCGGTGCGATCGAACGCCGGGTTGCCGCCTGCGCGCAGATCAACGGGCCGGTCACGTCCGTGTACCGCTGGGAGGGGACGGTCCAGGCGGACCCGGAGTGGCAGGTGCTGTTCAAGACCGCGGCGGCCCGCTACTCCGCGCTCGAGGCATACCTGGGCGAGGCGCACGACTACGACGTCCCCGAGATCATCGCCACCCGCGTCGTCGAGGGCGGAGCGGACTACCTGCGCTGGGTCGTGGAGGAGACGACCGACCCCGGCGCGACGCTCCCCGCCTGACGGGCCGAGGACCTTACGGATTCCTGACGTCGCGCAGCCGCGGCGGAGTGGCGGTCCCGGACAGGACCGCGGGCGCCGTAGCGTGACGCCATGCGTGTACTGGTCACCGGCGGAGCAGGGTTCATCGGATCGCACATCACGGAGGCGCTGACCGCGGCCGGCCACGAGCCGGTCGTCCTCGACCTCGCGGGCGAGGGCGTCGACGTGGTCGCGGACGTGCGCGACCGCGACGCCGTCGCCGCCGCGGTCCGGGGCGTCGACGCCGTCTGCCACCAGGCGGCCGTGGTGGGCCTGGGCAAGGGCTTCCAGGACGCGGCGGACTACGTGGGCGTCAACGACCTCGGCACCGCCGTGCTGCTGGAGGAGATGGAACGTGCCGGCGTGCGCCGCTTCGTGCTCGCCGGATCCATGGTGGTCTACGGGGAGGGCCGCTACGCCTGCGCCGAGCACGGCGTCGTCCGCCCCGGACCCCGTGCCGTGGAGGACCTGGACGGCGGCCGGTTCGAACCGCCCTGCCCCCGCTGCGGCTCGCCGCTGGAGCCCGGAATGGTCGCCGAGGACGGCCCCGTGGACCCGCGCAACGTGTACGCCACGACCAAACTGGCACAGGAGTACCTGGCGGCCGCCTGGGCACGGGCGACCGGGGGCAGCGCGATCAGCCTGCGGTACCACAACGTCTACGGCGACCGGATGCCGCGCGACACCCCGTACGCCGGAGTCGCCTCCTTCTTCCGCTCCGCGCTGGAACGGGGCGAGGCCCCCCGGGTTTTCGAGGACGGCGCGCAGCGCCGTGACTTCGTCCACGTCACCGACGTGGCAGCAGCCAACGTCACCGCCCTCGAGGCGCTGGAGGGCGGCATGCACACGGGGGCGCTGCGGGCCTACAACACCGGCAGCGGCCACCCGCACACCATCCTCGACATGGCGACCGCCCTGGCCGAGGCGTACGGCGGCCCGCACCCGGTGGTCACCGGCGAGTACCGGTTGGGCGACGTCCGGCACATCACGGCCTCGTCCGACCTGCTGCACGAGGAACTCGGCCTGCGGGCACGCGTCGGATTCGCCGAGGGCATGAAGGGATTCGCCGCCGCCCCGCTGCGTTCCGTGCCGCCCGCCGCCGCACGCTCCTGACCGTCGCCCGGCCGGGGACGTCCGCTCGCGCGGGCGTCCCTCAGCCGGTGGCGTCCGTGGACGCCCGGCCGCCGCGGCCCAGCAGCCCGCTCGCCACGAACGCCAGCGCCGAGGCGACGCACAGGCCGGCCGCCAGGAGCAGCCAGCGTTCCAGGAACACGCCGTGGTCGAGCGTCGTGTACGACTCGTAGGGCTCCGGGCCGCCGAGGACCAGCGGGTACCAGGTCAGCAGCAGCACCAGCGAGACGAGCACCGGGAAGCGGACGAAGTTCACCGCCCGCGCGGGGGCTTCCCTTCCCCGGCGGCGCAGCACGCGCTGCAGACCGACGTCGGCGCCGCTGTACAGCGGCAGCAGCACCAGGTCGTGCAGCACCGCGGCCCCCGCGAACCAGAGCACCAGCCCGAGGACTTCGCTGTTCTCCACGAGCCGCACCCCCGCGTACGCGGTCAGGGCGAACGAGGCGAGCAGCAGCAGTGTGCGCAGCGGAGCCGCCGCGGAACGGCCGGTCATGCCGTGCCCTCCTGCTTCTCGAAGGTGAGCCGGGAGACCCACTTGGTGTTGTGGACGCCCGGGTTGGCCGGGACGATGATCCGTGCCGGGTAGCCGTGGTCGAGGGACAGGTCGGCGCCGTTGACGCGGAGTGCCAGCAGCGAGAGCGGGTCCCGCACCTGGTTGTCCCGGAGTCTCGCGGACCGGAAGGACCCGCTGAGCTGCAGGGACTCCACGAACACCCCCGGCGGGGCCGTGTCCTCGCCCACCAGCGCGGCCAGGTCGGACAGCCGCACCCCGCTCCATTCCTGGTCGTCGGTGGACCATCCCTCGACGCAGGCGATCGGCAGCCGTGCGGTGTGCTGCGGCAGCCGCAGCAGCTCGGCCCGGTCGAGCACGACCTTCCGGCCGCCGGTGCCGCGCAGCGTCAGCCGCCACTGCGGACCGACGTCGACGTCCCGGATACCGCGGGCCTGCGCCGTCTTGTTGATCTGGAATCCGTTCGGGCCCGGGCCCGGGTCCTGGCTGCGCGGCGCCAGCAGCGCGGTGCCGCGCAGCGAACCGCCGATGCTCTGCCCGGCGGTCACCCCGAGCATGACCAGCGACCCCAGCGACACCATGCCGAGCGCCCCGCGCCGGGAGACGGTCGCCGCGGCGGGAGCGGGGGAGACCAGGCCGGTCGCGTCGGGCGGTTCGGGCTCGGTGCGCCGCGTGGGCGTCCGCAGTTCCTCGCGCAGGCTGCGGCCCCGCAGCGAGCGTCGCACCGTCCCCAGCCGCAGTGCCACGTGCACCACCACGGCGGCGATGAAGACCCAGGCGCCGTAGAAGTGGAGCGGGTAGAAGGAGCCGGGGAAGACGTACTCCAGCTGGATGTTGAGGACACCGGTCGCGAACTCGAACAGGGCGCCGCCGACGAGGAACAGCAGCGAGATGCGTTCGAGTGCGTGGTTGACGGACCGCACCGGCGGCCAGGCGAACAGCCGGGGGATCACCGACCACAGCTTGGCGAGCAGCACGGGGATGAGGACGAGCCCCAGTGTCACGTGCACGCCCTGGGTGAGGCGGTACAGCCAGTACGGGTGGGTGGGCCAGGCGAAGAGGTAGAACCCCAGCAGCCCCTTGTCCGGGGTCTTGTCGTTCGGTGCCCCCAGCCCGGGGTTGTAGGCGGCGTAGGACAGCAGCCCGGTCACGGCGACCGCGGCGAGGCCCACCAGGAGGACCAGCCCGAGGACGGAGGTGAGCCAGGGGCCGCGGATCGGGCTGCGCCAGAACTCGGGCCGGGCCGGTCCGGGCGGCGGCCGGCGGGGTGTGGCGGGGGCGGGTTCACCGTCCGCGGCTACGGGGGCGGCCGCCGCCGCGGCAGGCGGAGCCGGCTCCGGCTCCCGCTGCTGCTCCGCTTCCTCACGCGGGGCTTCGGGCTCCTCGGCCGGTGGGGACGCCGGTGCGTGAGCGTCGGGCGCGGGGGCCGCTTTCTCCTCCTCTTCCTGCTCCGTCGCCTCGCTCTTCTCCTCACCCCGGCCCTCACCCTCGCCCGCGGGCTGCTTCGGCGGTTCCGGTCGCGCGGGCTGTGCGGGCTGTGCGGGCCGTTCGGGTGTGGGCGACGGCTCGGCTCCCGCCGGGCTCCGACCCTCCGCCCCGTGCTCGCCCTCCGGTGTGCTGCCCGCCGAGTCGCCCTCCGGCGGTGGGGTGGCCTCCTGCGGCGACTCCTCGCCGGAGGGGCCGCCGCGGGCCTCCCTGCCGTTCCCCTCGTGGTCCGGCCCCGGGCCGGGCCCGTTGTCGCGGTCGCGGTCTTCGTCGTCCATCTTGTCCCTCGCACGGCAGACCCGGAAGCGGGCTCCCTGCGACGCTATGCCACCCGGCCGCGGTTTCCCGGGAGGCTGCCGATGACGAAACCGTGACGCCCTGCCACGACCCCCGGGGATCTGACGGTCCGGTGACACCCGCTCCCGCGTCGCGACTGCGCCCTCCTGCCGTGTCTACGGTGACCACGTGAGTTCAGTGCATCAGGACCCGGAGACCTCCGAGGTCTCCCCGCCCTCCCGCTCCCGCCCGGCACGCCGCCTGCCCGGCCGTGCCGCCCTCGTCGACCTCGCCGCGCCCGCCGTGGCTGTGGTGCTGTTCGCGGTCGCGTCCGTCATCGGGTGGCACCTCCACCTGACGTACGACGTGCTGCACCTGCCGTGGCCCCCGCTCTACGCCCATTGGCGCCCGCACATGGGTCCCGGCACACCCGCCGCGCTCGTCGTCGCCGTGCTCGTCGCCGCGTACGGGCCGTCCGTGGCACGGCGCCTGCAGTGGCGGACCCTGACCCGGGTCTCCTGGGCCGGATCGCTGGCGTGGTGCTGGTCGCTCGCTCTCGTCGACGGCTGGGACAAGGGTTTCGCCCGCAGGCTGACCACCTCGTACGAGTACCTCCAGGAGGTCGACGGGGTCCACGACATCGGGCACTTCCTGCGCACCTTCACCGACCACATCCTGATGGGCTCGCCCGACAACTGGGTGGCCCATGTGGCGGGACACCCGCCGGGCGCCCTGCTCACCTACGTGTTCCTCGACCGGATCGGCCTCGGAGGCGGGGCGTGGGCCGCGGTGTTCACCATCGCGGTAGCGTCCTCGGCCGCCGCGGCCGTGCTGGTCGCGGTGCGGGCGCTGTGCGGCGAGGACACCGCGCGCCGCGTCGCGCCGTTCGCCGTGCTCTCGCCCGCCGCGGTGTGGCTCGCGGTCTCCGCCGACGGCTACTTCACCGGCGTCGCCGCCTGGGCGCTGGCGCTGCTGGCCCTGGCCGCGACACGCGGCGCGGGACGCGGCCGCCTCCTCGCCCTGGCGTCCGGAGTGCTGTTCGGCCTCTTGTGCTACTTGTCGTACGGCCTGGTGCTGGTCGGGCTGATCGCCCTGGCGGTGCTGATCGTCGCCCGCACCTGGCGACCCGTCCCGTGGGTCCTGCTGGGCATGTTGCCGTGGTTCGTGGCCTTCACCGCGGCGGGCTTCTGGTGGTTCGACGGCTACACCACCTTGGTGGAGCGCTACTACCAGGGGGCCGCCGGCGTCCGGCCCTACGCGTACTTCCTGTGGGGCAACCTCGCCGCGAACGTGGTGACGGTCGGACTGGCCGCCGCCGCAGGGCTGCGGCGCGCCGCCACCGAACTGCCCGGCGCGGCACGAAAGCTGCGCAGCGGCACCGCCCCGGCCGGAGCGGCGGCGCTCGCCGTACTGGTGGCGGGCGGGGTCGCCGCGCTGCTCGTCGCGGACGTTTCGGGGATGAGCAAGGCGGAGACGGAACGCATCTGGCTGCCCTTCACGCTGTGGCTGGTACCCGCCGCCGCGCTCCTGCCGGCGCGCAGCCACCGCTGGTGGCTGGCGGCACAGGCCGCGCTCGCCCTGACGGTCAACCATCTGCTGTTCACCGGCTGGTGAGGCGGGTCC